>NZ_CFHTQA010000018.1:0-63098 GCF_984394615.1 Spongiibacter sp.
ATATAACGCATCAGTATAGAAAAACCCGCCAGCGCTACAGCACAGTTTGCTAGCATCTGCGCATTTTTCGCTGCTCGTCAGTGTCTTACACGCCCAAGGTAGACTCGCTGTGACCCGTTTTATCTCTCGCGCCTGCGCTGCAGGCCTCGCTGCGGCTATTGCGCCCGGCCTCACTCACGCCGCTGATCGCGGCCTGAGCATTGAAGAAATTGTTGTCACCGCTCAGAAAAAGGAAGAGGGGGCCAACAGTATTCCTCTGGCCATCGCGACCTACACAGGCGAGGATCTCAGCGCATTGGGCATCACCGACACCCGCGACCTAGGGCGACTGCTGCCCGGCTTCTCCTACGCCGATGGCGGGTTCAACGTCCCCATTTACACCCTGCGCGGCGTCGGCTTCAACGAGAATAGCCAGACAGCCAGTGCCACCGTGGGCGTCTACGTCGACGAATTTAACCTGCCGTTTCCGGTAATGAGTAAGGGTAGCAACCTTGATCTGGCTCGGGTAGAGGTGCTCAAAGGGCCACAGGGCACGCTGTATGGCCGCAACACGACCGGCGGCGCCATTAACTACATCGCCAACAAGCCCGGCGAAGAATTGGAGTACGGCGCCGATATCAGCTACAGCCGCTTTGACACCACCTCGGTTGAGGGCTTTGTCTCCGGCTCGCTCACCGATACCCTGTTTGCCCGTCTGGCCTACACCACAACGCAATCCGGCGAAGGCTGGCAGCGCAGCCGCACCCGTTATGCGGGCAGCGATGCCTACAATGGCAAAACCGGTCGCGACCCCGGCAATGAGTACGAGCGCTTCGGCTACAGCCGTCTCGGCGAAGTCGACCGCGATGCCGCACGGCTGTTATTGCGCTGGGAAGGCGGCGAAGACTGGACGCTGAACCTGCATCTCAACGGCTGGCGCGACCGCTCCGAGCCTCAAGCCCTGCAGGTCATTGCCATCGAATCGCAGAATGCCATTCTCGGCGAATTCGCCCTGCACCCGGATGTGGCCAACTACCCGGTCAACGATCCCGACACGACCGACGCCCAAGCGGCCGACTGGCCCAATAATGGCCTTAATTTTCGGCTTAATGACCGCTTCGTCTCCGGAGGCATGCGCCTGGACTACCGGCTGGGTGAACGCAGTGACATGGTCCTGCTGCTATCAGCAGGTCAGTTTGAGTCCGATGGCAGCTTCATCCCACAGTCGGGCCTGGATACCGTTAATACCGAGCGCAATGTGTTTGCCACCACCGACTTCTATAATGCCGAACTGCGCTTTTCCGGCGATCTTGGCGACAGCGTTTTCTGGCAGCTCGGCCTGAACTACAGCGAGGATGAAGTCGAGGAATTTCAGCGCCTGCATCACGAGAATGTGAGCATCGTCTTTCCCGTTGGTCCGCTGGGCGGTCTGCTGGGCGATGGCTTTGCCCTGCTGGATAACCGCTCCGGTTTCGGGGGCACGCAAACGGCAGAGGTCGCTGCCATTTTCGCTCACACCGAATGGCGCTTCGCGGAAGCGTGGAAATTAACGCTGGGCGCTCGCTACACCGACGAGCTGCGCGACTTCAATGGCTGCTCAAGGGATGTGGATGTAGGCGACGATCCCGGCGCAGACCAGGAAGCACCCGGGGCTCAGGACCGCGGTATCGGCCTGGCCAACGCCATCAGCCTGATCAGCCTGTTGCAGGCACCCATGGCCGGCTACGCCCCCGGCACCGCCGAGCGCGGCGGCTGCTTTACGCTGGACAGCGAAACCCGCCGTCCCGGCCGCTTCTTCGGTGAATTGCACGAAGACAATATCTCCGGTCGCATCGCACTGGACTGGGAATTTGCCGCCGACAAGCTGTTGTTTGTGGGCCTGAGCCGGGGTTACAAATCTGGCAGTTTCCCGCTGATTAATATTTCCGACTCCGCCCAATACGCGCCCGCCACTCAGGAGCGTCTGGATGCCATCGAAGTCGGCGCCAAGCTCCGCCTGCTGGAACGTATCCAGTTCAACGCCTCGGTGTTTGATTACCGCTACCGAGACAAACAGCTTGTCACTAATTTCCGCGATCCGATTTTTGGTGCGCTGCCGGTACTGCGCAATGCGCCCAAATCCTCGGTACGCGGCGCTGAACTCGACCTGAAGATGAACCCAGTCACCGGTCTGTTTGTGGCGCTGCAAGCCTCCTACCTGGACACCGAGGTGGAAGAGTTTATCAGCGGCGACCGCAATGGCGACGAGTTCGACTTCAGCGGCAAACCCTTTAACTACAGCCCCCAGTGGGAATACTCGCTGATTGTCGATTACAGCCTGCCGCTGACTGATCGCTATCAGCTCAGTCTGGGCGGCGACCTCAGCTATCGCGGCGAAACCAATGCCTCGCTGCAAAAAGACCCGCGTTTCTTCATGGACGACTACACCATTATCAATGCCCGCATCGGCGTCTCGCCACTTGCCGGACCGTGGTCACTGCAGCTCTGGGGACGCAACATCACCGACGAGTATTACTACAACAACGTCACCAACCAGCTCGATACGATTGGCCGCTATACCGGCATGCCCGTGGTGTGGGGCGCGACATTCAGCTGGCGTTCCTGAGCACAGGCATTACCTCAACCGCACACTTCTTGTGATCTGACCCTGTGCAAAGCAGGGTCAGAAAGCATAGGCTGGTAGGCACAACTGATCTCTGCCCCTACCAATGCCGTAGAGCCCCAAAAAGGAGTGCGTCATGGACACGATTATTGCCGTTCTATGTATAGCGGTTTCCCTGCTGGCTGTTTTCAGCCTGCGTTTACCCCGGCGCCGCGGTGCCATCATTTTTGCCCTGAGCTGGCTGCTGGCAGGCAGCATCGAGGATGCGCTGCTGCATCCCGTCTGGTTGATCCTGCTGTTTGCCGCCCTCGCCGTTGTCCTGCACGATGGTTTGCGGCTGCGACTGGTCAGCGAACCGGTGCGGCGCACCCTCGCGAAAATGATGCCCGAAATGAGCGACACCGAGCGCGAGGCGCTGGAGGCCGGCACCACCTGGTGGGAGAAAGAGCTGTTTTCCGGTCGTCCGGACTGGCAGCAATTTGAGGATATTGAGCTGTCGACGCTCAGCCAGCGCGAGCAGGCCTTTATCGACAATGAAACCGAGCAGCTCTGCGCCATGCTTGATGAGTGGCAGATTCAGCACGAATTGAGAGACCTGCCGGAAGAGGTCTGGCAGTTCATTAAAGAAAAACGCTTCTTCAGTCTTATCATCCCCGAGGAATTCGGCGGTCTGCACTTCAGTCCCTACGCCCAGAGCCGGGTTGTCAGCAAAATTGCCAGCCGCTCCAGTGTGGCGGCTGTAACCGTGATGGTGCCCAACTCACTGGGGCCCGGCGAATTGCTGGCGAAGTACGGCACCCCGGAACAGCAGCAGTACTGGCTGCCGCGCCTGGCCAGCGGCGAGGAAATCCCCTGCTTCGGCCTGACCGGTCCCGACGCCGGTTCTGATGCCGGGGCGATTCCCGATTACGGCGAAGTCTGTAAGGGCGAGTATCGCGGAGAAGAGACCCTGGGTATCAAACTCAGCTTTTCCAAACGCTGGATCACCCTCGCCCCCATTGCCACGGTGATTGGCCTGGCGTTTCGCCTGCACGACCCCGACGGTCTGCTGGAAGGCGACAGCGACCTGGGTATCTGCTGCGCGCTGGTGCCGGCAGATTTACCGGGCATCGATATCGGCCGCCGCCACAACCCTGGCGCCGCCTTTATGAACGGCCCGCTTACCGGCCGCGATGTATTCATTCCTTTTGAGCTGCTGATCGGTGGCAAAGACTACATCGGCAAAGGCTGGCAAATGCTGGTGGAATGCCTGGGTGCCGGGCGGGGCATTTCCTTACCCGCGCTGTCGACTGCGGCTGGCGAAATGGCCTATCTCAGTGTCGGCGCGTATGTGCGCCTGCGCCGCCAGTTCGGCATCCCGGTGGGTAAATTCGAGGGCGTCCAGGAGGCCACTGCCGAAATCGCGGCCTCGGCGTACACCCTCGAAGCCTTCCGCGCCTTTGTCACCCGAGCATTGGCCGACGGCGCACCCTCCGTGCTGACTGCCATGGCGAAGTGTCACGCCACCGAAATGATGCGCACACTGGTCAACCACAGCATGGATGTCCTCGGCGGACGCGGCATTCAAATGGGGCCGCGCAATTTTATGGCCCTCACTTACCAGACCGTGCCCATCGCCATTACCGTCGAGGGAGCCAATATTCTCACGCGGTCGCTGATGATTTTCGGACAGGGCGCCATCCGCTGTCACCCTTTCCTTGCCGATGAAATGCTGTTGCTCAACGACGACAGTGCCGAGGCGCCCCAGCGCTTCGATGCCCTGTTCAGCGCTCACCTCGGCCACACCGCGAGCAATGTCAGTCGCGCTATGCTGCTGGGCTTCTCCGGCGGACGACTCAGTACAGCCGGGCAGGGAAAAACACTGCGCAGACACTATCGACAGATGGAGCGCTTCGCCGCGGCCTTTGCCGCCACTGCTGACGTGGTATTGGTCAGTCTGGGGGGCGATCTCAAGCGCCGGGAGATGCTGTCAGCACGGCTGGGCGACGTTCACAGCCAATTGGTGATCGCATCTGCATTGCTGAAGTTCCATCACAGCCAGCCCCACAGCGATGCGGCCATTGCACACGCCGACTACGCGCTGCAGCGTTGTTTTTCCGCAGCCCAGCAAGCCTTGAACGCCCTGTATGCCAACTTCCCGGTGCCGGGCCTCGGCCCCGTGCTGAAACGCCTGTTCTTCCCCTTTGGCGACGCCGCCAAAGCACCTGACGATCAGCAGATTCGCCAATTGGGCGAGCTGATCATGCAACCTCAGGCCGTACGCGAGCTGCTGGCAGACAAGGTTTACGTCAGCCACAACGCCGACGAATCGGTGGGACGAGTACTGGAAACCTATCGGCACCTGCTCGACATTGAGCCGCTCTACGAGCGCTTCCTGAAAGCGGAAAGCCGTCTGAGCGGCACCAACCGTGACGCCCGGGTCACCGCCGCAGTGGCTGAAGGTCTTATCACTGAGGAAGAAGCCGCGGTTCTCCGCGATTACGAGGCCATGCGCTACGACTGCATGCTGACCGATGCCTTCGACCACTCTCTGCAAAACCTCGATCTGCGCCCCTTGCGCCCCTGACTCTAGCGTGGCGGGCCGATACGCGGCCCGCCACAACATCTCCCATTGACCGAAATATCTGCTATAAGCCCTACAGCAGCCAATGCACGAGCCTTGGCCGCGCGCGACAATACATAGTTAAGTCGTTATTTGGGTCGCTCCCGAGTAAAGACCTCGTTGTATTTACGTCTTGCATCCATAACAAAAAGCGCACCCCTGGCCAGTAGCGGGTAGCGCAAGCGGTTCAGAGGGTCATCAATGAAAATTCGTATCCGCGCAGCTTCATCGCTGCTTCCCCTGCTTGTTTCCGGCGCAGCCGTTGCCGGCCCCGTTCTGGAAGAAGTCGTTGTTACGGCACAACTGCGCCAGCAAAGTCTGCAAGATGTGCCGGTCTCGGTGAGTGCCATCGGCGGTGAAAAGATGATGGAGGCGGGCATCGCCAAAATCGAAGACCTGCAAGCCTATGTGCCCAACTTCACCATGTCGGAGTCGGGCATTGGCACCGACATCTACATCCGCGGTATCGGCTCCGGTGAAAACCAGGGCTTTGAGCAATCCGTTGGTATGTATGTCGACGGCATCTACTACGGCCGCGCCCAGCTCGCCCGCGCGCCGTTTCTTGACCTGTCCCGAGTAGAGGTGCTGCGCGGTCCACAGAATATTCTGCTGGGCAAAAACAGTATTGCCGGAGCCATCAATATCAAGACCGCCGATCCCACCGAGGACTTCGAAGGCAATGTTCAGCTGACCTACGAGCCCGAGCTGAATGAGCGCATTGTCGACCTGGTATTAAGCGGCCCGATCAGCGACCGCTTCGGCTACCGTTTCGCCGCGCGTAAACGCGAAATGGATGGCTACATGGAGAACCTCGTACTGGACCGCGACGAAGCCCAGCGCGACGAGGAAACCCTGCGCTTTAAACTTTTGTGGGATGTCAGCGACGACGTTGTCGCCAATTTCAAAATTGAATCCGGCTCCTTCGATGTCATCGGCCGCACCTCTGAAATCATCACCAACGAGCCCTCCACCGACGACGTCTTCCTGTTTAATGGCCGCACCTACGGTGAGATTATGGACCGCACCGTCTTCCCCGATCTCGGCGGACTGGGCGGGCTGGTCGGTATCCTTCCGCAATTTCTGCTGGACGCCCTGCAGTTACAAGGCAGCGGCGCGCTGGTCGATATCGACTCCGACTCCGGCGTACTGAATAACACTGCCGATCGCAAACGCCACAGCAACGGCGACTTCAGTTACAACGACACCTACAATTTTACCGCCAACGTCGACTGGTACCGCGATGGCCACCAGTTCACCTCGATCACCGGCATCATGGGCTACGAATACGACGAGGACTGCGACTGCGACTTCACGGGCGCTCCGCTGTTCCAGGTCGAGTTCGAGGAAGAATACAAACAGTTCAGTCAGGAATTCCGCTGGATTTCGCCCGCTGGCGAAGAGTTTGAATTTATCGGCGGCCTGTACCTGCAGTACAGCGAGCTGGACTTCTTCGATTCACTGTACCTCCCCTCTGATATCGTGCCGCAACTGGTTAATGCTGCCGACCTGATCGAAGGCGGCGCTCGCGGCGACTATGATCCGCTGGCAGGTGCATCCAGCGCCTTCGAAATCGCCGGTATCGGCGACGCCGGCAACGCGCTGCGCGGCATCCGCACCCCCCGCACCTTCTACAGCGAGTCGAAAATTGCCTCAACCTTCCTGCAATCTACCTGGAATGTCAGCAGCGAGTTCCGCCTGACGCTGGGTGGCCGCCTGACATGGGAAAATAAGGAGGGCTCACGCGACTTCAACTTCACCTTCGAAGACGGCACCGTGCAGCCCGCCGGAGAAGTGGATACCGCCGCGGCCGTCAGCTTCGGCGCCGAGCGCCACAGCCTGAAAGGCGAGCGCGAAGAAGTGCAGTTTGCGCCGCTGATCAATATTCAGTGGGACGCCACCGACACGCTGATGGCCTACTTCTCAGCCAGCCGAGGCTACAAGTCTGGCGGCTTCGATGCGCGCTCCAACGCCTCCCCCAGCGCCGACCCCACGCCGGTCAACCCCAACGCCCTCACCACCAACCAACAGGTGCTGATCGGCAGCTTCGAATTTGAAGAAGAGGAAGCGCTGAGCTACGAGCTGGGCTTTAAAACGTCACTACTGGACGGCGCCGCCGAGCTGAACGCGGCCCTGTTCCGCACCGAATTCGACAATCTGCAAGTCAGCGTCTTCGATGGCACCCTCGGCTTTAACGTGGGCAACGCCGCCAGCGCGATCTCACAAGGTCTCGAGCTGGATGGCCGCCTGGCATTGACCGAGAACCTGATACTCGCCGGGGGCCTGGCCTTCCTCGACTTCGAGTTTCTCGACCATGCCTTCGGCACCTGTATTCAAGACCAGGTACCGGACAACCCCAATGGCGTGAACTGCGACTTCAGTGGCAAGACCAACCAGTACGTCGCCGACTATTCCGGCAATCTGCTGCTGTCTTACGAGCGTCCTCTGAGCGACTGGCTGATGTTCCGCGCCAATATCGATGCCATCTTCACCGACGAATACCACCCCTCGCCGAACATGGATAATCGCATCAAGCAGGAGGCCTATATCCAGTACAACGGCCGAGTCGCCGTATCAGCCATCGACGGCAGTTGGGAACTGGCCCTGCTCGGCAAGAACCTCAGTGATGAACTGGTGGTTCTGTACGGCGTAGACGCTCCCACCGCCAAAACGGTTACCGGCGCCACCACGCACCACGCGCTGATCAATGCGCCACGCACGGTTGCACTGCAAGCCAGCTACCGCTGGTAAGCCCGTCCCCGCTCTGGCGAAGTCGCTTGCCGCTTCGCCAGAGGCATGTAACAATCTTCTGCGGAGACTGCGGCATCTGCGTATACCAAAATTCTCGCGTTCGGATAACGTAATCACATTGGACAACTGTGGTTGATTTACCGAGCAGATTTTCAAGGTATACCGATATGACTCCCGGACTATTTTTACTCGCGTTCGCGGTAGTGCTGGTCGCCTGGCACTCACTGGTTCCCGCCCTCGGCACCAAACCTGCTGGCGGCGCAGAGAAACCAAGCCAACCGCACGATACGGAGTAACGCAATTCAGATGGATGCGTGATCGCACCGTTGCGTTTTTGGGACGGGTGACATCACTTTACGGGAAACTGCCGAAATGGGCGGCAGTGGACTAACACGATGACACCGATTTTATGGGGCCTTTCAGGCCCCTTTTTTATGTCTGCGACACGCCTCCAGAGATCATGACATCTGCCGCTGCAACCGCGACAATGGCTTTTTTTGACAAACAGCAGACTATGGCAGACACAGCATATCTCGGCGTCGACACCGGCGGCACTTTCACCGACTTTATTCTCGTCGATGGCAAGCACATTGCCTTGCACAAATGCCTGTCCACCCCGGCGCAGCCAGAGCAGGCCATACTGCAGGGCATTGCCGCCCTCGGGCTGAATGCCCGCGTGGCCGACGGCAGCCTGACCGTGGTCCACGGTTCCACCGTCGCCACCAACGCCGCGCTGGAAGGTAAAGGTGTGCGTACCGCGTATATTGGCAACCGCGGCTTCGCCGATCTCTTGAGCATAGGCCGCCAGACCCGGGAAAAGCTCTACGCACTTCGCCCCGCCGCAAAGGCTACACCTGTTCCGGCCGAGCTTTGCCTTGAAGCCGACTGCCGTGTCGATGCGCAGGGCCAGGTATTACAGCAAATCAGCGCGGAACAGCTGGCCGAGCTGCGCGCCGCCGTCGACGCGCTGGAGGTCGACGCTGTCGCCATTAATTTACTGTTCTCCTTTCTCAACGACGAGGACGAAAAGGCCATCGAAGCGGCCATGCCTGACGGTGTATTTTGTGCCCGTTCGTCGGCCATCCTGCCCGAGTACAAGGAGTACGAGCGCGGCATGGCAACCTGGCTGAACGCCTGGCTGGGCCCCAAAGTGCAGAGCTACCTTCAACGTCTGCAAGTGGCGCTGCGCAGTACGCCGCTGTCGATCATGCAATCCTCCGGCGGCACAACCGATGCCCACAATGCCGGTAACCGCGCGGTGAATCTGCTGCTATCCGGCCCCGCCGGGGGCTTGGCCGCCGCCCGACAACTTGGGCATAACATCGGCAAAAAACAGCTTATCACCTTCGATATGGGCGGAACGTCCAGCGATGTCGCGCTGATCAATGGCGATATTGCACTGACCAGCGAGGGCCGAATCGGGCCCTATCCCGTCGCCGTGCCCATGGTCGATATGCACACCATTGGCGCCGGTGGCGGCTCCATTGCCAGTCTCGATGACGGTGGACTGCTCAAGGTCGGCCCCGAATCCGCCGGGGCCGACCCCGGTCCCGCCGCCTATGGCAACGGCGGCACACAGGCAACGGTGACCGACGCCAATGTCGTACTCGGTCGCCTGCCTGCCAACGCGAAACTGGGCGGCAGCATGAGCTTGCGTTACGACGACGCCCACCGCGCTGTATCGGCGCTGGCCGGAGAGCTGGGTATGGCGACGGAAGAGGCCGCCGCCGGGATTATTGCGATTGCCAACGAGCACATGGTGCGCGCGCTGCGGCTGATATCCGTTCAGCGCGGCTTCGATCCGGAAGCCTTCAGCCTGTGCTGCTTCGGCGGCGCCGGCGGCCTGCACATTTGCGAGCTGGCGGAAGCCCTGGGCAGCAGGGAGGTGATCGTCCCCAACCACGGCGGCGTATTCTCGGCGCTGGGGATGTTGCTGGCCCCGCGAGAACGCCAGCTCTCGCGCACCCTCAGTCAACCGCTGGCAGCATTGACTTCAGCAGCACTGCAACGTCCCCTCGACGAGATGCTCAACGAAGGGCAAACCGCGCTGTTGGCCGAGGGCGTGACCGCGGAGCAAATCCACACACAATTATCGCTGGACCTGTGCTACCAAGGCCAATCCTACACGCTGAATATTCCCTATCAGGGCGACCTGAACGACTGCGCCGCCCAGTTTCACCGAGCCCACCAGCAGCGCTATGGCCACGACCTTGCCCTGCCGGTACAACTGGTCAATTTACGCATGGCACTGCGTGCCCCCGCCGCTGTCACAGCACTGCCGACACCTGAACCGCAGCCGACCGAACCACCCCGGTATCAGTCAGTGGCCTTTATCGATACGCCCGTACCCTGTTACAGCCGCCCGGCACTGGCGGTGGGGCAACAGATCGACGGTCCGGCACTGATCACCGAGGCCGTCGCCACAACCTGGCTGGCGCCGGGCTGGCGGGGCCGCGTCGATACGCAGGGCCACCTGCTCTTGCACCGCTCATGACAGCGAGCACGTGGCAGGCTACAGTGTAGACCTCAGGCTCAAGGTCAACAGTGATGCCAGGACGCGAGGCACTTTCCAAACTCTTCGACCGCGGAATCAATCCACACCGCATTGCCGAGCTGCGCGCCCGCTTCATGCAACTTAATACCGCCCGCCTGCAGCGCAATCGCACCGCACTGCAGGAACATCAACGCCTGCTCTTCGATCTGGTGCCGCTGCTGCTGCACGTCAACCATCCCGCACTGCCAGGCTACGTGAGCCGCCACACTCCCTGTGGTATCGACGGCTACCAGCCCAGTGAGCAGCTGCTCGGCCGCGCCCGACAATCATTGTCCAGCGGCTTCAGCTACCGCCCCCATGACGGCACGACCCACAT
The DNA here is from genome assembly GCF_984394615.1 of Spongiibacter sp. Taxonomy (NCBI): domain Bacteria; kingdom Pseudomonadati; phylum Pseudomonadota; class Gammaproteobacteria; order Cellvibrionales; family Spongiibacteraceae; genus Spongiibacter; species Spongiibacter sp. The sequence continues at coordinate 10,802 of NZ_CFHTQA010000018.1, forward strand.
CCACAGCCTGTTTGTGATGGGTTCCTGCGGCAGCATCGCTCAGGCCGAGGACTCCGATCTCGATATCTGGCTCTGCCACCGCAGCGACCTCGACCATAGCGCCCTGCAACAATTGCAGGACAAAGCCGATGCGCTGTCGGCATGGGCTGCGGGCCTCGGTCTGGACCTGCACTTCTTTCTGATGGACAGCGAGCAATTCCGCCGGGGAGAACGCGAGCGCCTGAGCGCTGACGGCACCGGCACCAGTCAGCATTATTTGCTGTTGGATGAGTTCTACCGCAGCGCCATTTTGCTGGCTGGCCGCTACCCGATCTGGTGGCTAGTGCCCCCCGATGAGGAGGCCAACTACCCGGAATATACCGCGCTGCTGCACGTGCAGAACTTTGTCGGTCCGGACGAAAGTATCGACTTCGGCGGGGTAGCGGCGATTCCCGCCGGGGAGTTTATCGGCGCAGGTGTCTGGCAGCTCTACAAGGCGATCGCCTCGCCGTACAAGGCCCTGCTGAAACTGCTGCTGACCGAAGCCTATGCCAGCGACTACCCCAATGTGCAGGCCATCTGCCTGACAATGAAAGCGCGAGTGCACGAGGGCGATACCAACCTCGACGAGTTGGACCCCTACATTATGGTTTACCGTCGCCTGGAGCAGCATCTCCGTCAGCGCGGTGAAAAGGATCGACTGGAGCTGGTACGCCGCGCTTTTTACTTCAAAACCGGCCTGCACCTCTCCCGCCCCGGGCTCAGTAAACAGGCAGACCGGCGAACACGACTGGAAGCGCTGGTAAAAGAGTGGCAATGGCCGTCTGAAACGCTGCTCAACCTCGACACCCGACACCGCTGGAAGCTGCGCCGAGTCCGCGACGAACACCGTTTTCTGGTGGCCGAGCTTACCCACAGCTACCGATTTCTGCAGGACTTTGCCGCGCGCAGTCAGCAGTCAGCGCTGATCAACTCTGAAGAAATGACCCTGCTGGGGCGAAAGCTCTATGCGGCCTTTGAACGCAAGCGCAACAAAATTGAATGGCTCAACCCCGGCATCTCTCCCGACCTTTCTGAGCAACAGTTGTACTTCTACACGATCGGCTTCGGCGATCGTCGGCGCTGGGTGGTTAGCAGCAGCCCCCGCAACGACTTCCACAGCGAAACAACGCTCAAGGAAGACGATCAGCTCTGCCGACTGCTCTGCTGGTGTCTGTGCAACGGACTGGTTCAGGAGAACAGCCGCTTGCGACTGGGCAGCCACAAGCTCGGTGTTACCGAATCCGACCTCAATCGCCTGGCCTGCTGGCTACAAAAAGCGCTGCCCGCCCGCCTGCCCGCCGCCGACCCCGACAAACACGAGGTTTTCAGCCGCCCCAAAGCACCGGAATACGTCCTGCTGTGTATCAACCTAGGACAGGACAGTCTGTCGCAGCTCAGCAGCCAGGGCGTCGGACAGCACCGCAGTTGTTACCCCGTCGCCAACGCCGAACTGGTCGTCGTCAACAGCTGGGGCGAAGTCTCCGCTACCGCAATCAGTGGCAGCGACACTCTGCTCAACAGTCTTCGCGCTTACCACCAGATCCGCATCGCGGCCGACCACGTCGGGGTTAGCCCCACTATCCAGATGCTCTGTTTCAACGATCCCGACGATCAACTCGTCAACCGCCTGCAACAGCTCACCACAAGCCTCGACAACTGCTTTCAACAGAATGCCAACAGTCGCTACATTCTCAAACTGGCCGACGGATTTCATATTGTCCGGCAGCGCAACAATGAACTGGATGTGGCAACACTCAGCAGCTACCCGGAATTGATCCAATGTCTGGAGCGGGGACAGGAGCAATTCAGTCCACTGCACCTGGATCCGTTTTGCGTACCTGATTCCGCACTCGCCGCCATCGTCGCCCACAGCCACAGCGACGACTGCCATCTTTTTCTTCACCAGCGTGAAGCCCTGGTCGACATTTTTGTCCGCGATGAACGTGGCTCACTGTGCTACCTCGCCAACGAAAGCCGCGACCCCGAAGGCCTGGTGCAGCAATTGCTGGGCTTTCTCCAACACTGCCGGCAGGAGCAGAACCGTCAGCACCGCGTACAGCTTCATTCTCTGCGGCGACAGGACGGCCGCTGGCAGGCTGTGGACTGTCCGCCACCACCCAGTCGCGCCCGCTCCGGACTCTATCTGGAAGCCATCGCCCACCCCAAGCCCGGCGCTAAACCGGTCTTCGACCTGCGCTGGAATAATCAGTTGCTGTGTCATGCCGATGAGGGCGACAGCGTCTTTCGACGACTCGCCAGCCAATTACGGGAACGCTTCCCCAACCAGCGGCGCTTCTATCTCGACCGGCTCAGTCTGGCAGATTCCCAGCCACAGCAGACCTCGGTCTATCTTCGCTACAAGCGCTATGTAGAAGAATTATTGCTTCAAGCGATCAACGAGACTTAAAGAAAACAACAAACTACTGCGGAGGCACGACCTCAACGATCACCTATACAGCAACAACAGGAAACACTGAGTTATGGAAGACAAAACATTAACTTACGGAAAATACTGGGCTGCTATTAAAGATGGAAAAGTCGTCAACTATCTTTCCATGCGCACGTCCAATGACATTGATTTCGAAGAGTTTCGCAGCCAAGCAATACGCACTCTCGAGCTTCTAGGGGAAGTGAAGTCCGGAGAGATTATTTCTCGTGGTGGCAAAAGGCTGTTCCTGCAACGACTTCCCCACACCAATCGCGGCAAATCACCAAGAGCGCCACGAGAATATCCACTACCTGCGCCAATCGTGTTGGAATAAATCAAATGAGACGCTGCCCGTCATCAACCCCGGTTTGGGGGCAGCGTCTTTATTCCCAAAAACGACGCGCCCACCAATAATCCACACTCAAATATCGTCCCGCGCCAGTAAAGAACAGCGACAGCAGCATGATGAAGTAGGTGGCCGCAAATTCGATACCGTTGTTAAGCACCACAAAGGGACCTGTTTCCGTCAGCCAGTTGTAGTGGCCATGCTCCTGCAGCAGGCCACGCGCGGCGTCCAGCCGTTTGCTGACTTCTTCGCTGTTTTGCAAACTGGCCTCGGCACCGGGAACGCCGATAGCGGCCAGCGGCTGCGACATGCTGGTGGCAGGGTCAGAGGGGGCGATCGCATACCAGCCGTTGTCCCAATGCACCGCGAACGCCGCCACCAGCATGGTCACCATCAACGGTACGGCGATATAGCGGGTAGCCAGACCCAGTAGCAGGAGGACACCCCCCAACAGCTCGGTGGCAACGGCGAGAAAGGCCATCAGCCAGGGCAGGGGCAGGCCCAGTCCCCAGTCGGCATTGCCAAACCATTCCACCGTGCTGTCGAAAGCCAGCAGCTTGTTCAAGCCCGCAGAAATAAACACCGGTGCGAGAAACAGGCGAAGCAGCAGCGGGGCGATAAAGTCGAGCTGACGACTGCCGTCAAGCCAGCCATGCACACGCTGCGGCAGGGATCGAATCATGATGAGTCTCCCGAAAGATTGGGGCGTTGAGAATTCAATAAACCGGATTCACGGCCTTTGCATCGTCCCGAGAATCAGGCCACGCGCCTGAAAATCGGTCAGCATATCGGCGCCAAAATGCAAAACCTGCTCCACCGGAATCTGCGGCAACTGCGTCGCAAGTCGTTGCAAATGCTCTCGGCCTGACAACTCGGGCATGCTGTTGAGCTGCTCAACGAACGCGGCGGTGATGCCGTTGATCTCCATAAACCGCACGACGTCACCGGCATCGCGGTACAGCAGCACCAGCATTGGCGTGCTCAATGGCGCATCGGGCTCACAGTTCACCGCAATCTGGCTGACCGGCCAGTGGTATTGCGCCAGTTGATAAACGGGGTTCAGTACCGGCACGTCATCTAACAAATCGCCCTGTGTAGCGGGCGGTACAAGCTTGGTGTCTTCGGCAATTTCCAGCACCAGTTCCAGCCACTCGTAGTGCGCCAGCTCAGGCAGATAGGGTGGCAGGGGGAGCGCCACCTCGTCAGCCAGATAGGCCACAAAGCGCTCGGGCAATTCCGTAAAATAGGGGCTGTCGCAGCGGGCATTGGTGTAAAAATCGCGGACCAATACATGCCACTGATCCCGGTCATCAAGTATCTCCCGAATCACCGGAAAGCTTTTGGCAAGCAGGCCCTCCACCGTGTTGTAGAACAGCTCGCGATAGACCTTGAGTCGCCGTTCTTCGATATTTGCTGGCGGCATCGTATTCTCGGGGTCGCGCATATAGGCGCTGAACTGCCGCTGCACATCACGGAAAGATTCGCTCATCGCAGTGCCCTCGCCGGTATCTCAACACCGGCCTGTAACTGGCGAATCTGTTCCACTTCCACCATCAAGTCCGCCAGCGGCGGAAAGTTGAAATCCCGCTCCAACAAGGTAGGCAGGGCACCGACACGCTGATAGGTCTGCGACAGTAAGCCCCATACCGGGTCGATGACATCCGCGCCATGGGTGTCGATTTTCAAGTCGTCCGCTTCATCGTAATGCCCGGCCACATGGATGTAGCAGACGCGTTCCAGCGGCAGTGCCTGCAAATAGGCAAGCGGATCGTAGCCATGGTTGATGCTGTTCACGTAAATGTTGTTCACATCGAGCAGCAGCTCGCAGTCAGCTTCATTCAGCACGGCGTTAACAAAGTCGATTTCCGACATATCGGCGCCAGGCGCCGCGTAGTAACTGACGTTTTCAATGCCGATACGCTCGCCGAGAAAATCCTGCACGGCTGCGATACGTCCGGCAACATGGCGCACGGCTTCCTCGGTAAACGGGATCGGCGCCAGGTCGTACAAGTGGCCATTGTCACTGCAATAGCTCAGGTGTTCGGTGTATTTCTGTACACGGTGCTTGCGAAGGAAGTCGCGCACTTCGCCAAGAAACGCCCAGTCGACGGGGTCGGTGCTGCCCAGCGACAGCGACAGGCCGTGACAAAGCAGCGGCCGTCGCTCAGCAAGTGCAGCGAAGCGGCGGCCAAAACGACCGCCCACCCGTATCCAGTTTTCCGGTGCAACCTCCAGAAAGTCCGGCCACGCTGCTTCCTCGTTCTCCAGCGGGTCCATCAGTGCCCGGCGCAGGCCGAGACCAGCGCCGGACACCTTGCCAAAGTCAGTGGAAAACATGGCCTTACTTCCTATCAGTTGTGCGTCAAATTAACCGCCGCACTTACCTTCGCCACATTTACCTTCCTGGCTTTTCATCGATTTCTTCTCTCCGCACTTGGCTTCCCCACACTTGCCTTCATGCTGTTTGGCAGCTTTCTGCTCGCCACATTTCGCCTCGCCACATTTACCTTCCATGTCCTTGGCGGGCTTGCGTTCGCCACACTTGGCTTCGCCGCATTTGCCTTCCATATCCTTGCTCGCCAGCTGGTAACCGCTGCCCAGATCTTTCGCGAGAAAGGGGTTTTCGCCCGCTGACGCCTGCGCTGAAACTGCCAGCCCCGTGGACATCAGCGCCAGACCGACCGCACTTTTTACCGCATTGATGGATTTGCTACGCATGGTGAACTCCTGATTATTAACAATGTGTTGGTGCTACGTAGATGCGACAGACCGTCAGCTTGTTACAGTCTTTCGCAAAAAACTATTCGCCACCGTCCCGATGCTCATCTGCCGACCTGAGACCCCGCATCACCCGCTCGACTTCCTCGTCACTGGCCGGTTTGTGCATAAAGGGGATCGCGCCGAGCAATGCCCGCAACTGACTGAGATAACGGCGGCAATGCTTACAGATAAACCAGTGCAGGCGCATCGACAGACGCTGACGAACCGTCAGTTCGCCCTCTACCAGCGCATCAGCGGTATCGACAAACTCCCGACATTTCAGCATTCCCCGGTCTCCTCGTAGTGATCCACCAGTTTCACTAACTGGCTGCGGGCACGGTGCAAAATCACCCGGGCATTGGATGCAGAAATCGACAGTTCGTTACAGATTTCCTCGAAGGCAATGCCAGCCGTATCGCGCAGCTCAAGCACCGCGCGCTGTGTTGTGGGCATTGCTTCCAGTATCCGATCGAGACAATCGGACAGGTCATCGCGCATCAGCAGACTGTCGGGGCTCTCCAGATCCCACTGCACCAATGGCGACTGCCAGTGACCGCGACGATCGAAGCGGCCCTCCAGAACGTCCGCTGCCAGCGCATCCGGGAACATATCCGTCAGGCAAGCTTCGCGGCCGCCCTTGCGGAGCAGCATCTTGGCTTCATTGAGGGCGATACGACCCAGCCAGGTGCGAAGACTGGAGCGCCCCTCAAAACCCGGCAGCGCACGATGGGCCTTAATCCAGGCATTCTGCACCGCCTCCTCCGCGTCGCTGTGGCCGACCAGCGGCACCACCAACGCGAGCAAGGCGCGATGATGCTCTCGCACTACGTCAGCAAACAGCGCCTCGTCTCCGGCCTTGAGTTTCTCCAGCTTTGTCTCGTCCACCACACTTTCCGTTATCACCAGCCGATGCCTACAACGCTACACCGATTTCACAACGGAAAACATCTCGCTGGCGACAACTCAATCACGATTGCCGCAGATCAACCCGCCGTCTGTCCGCCATCAATCGCAAACGCTACGCCGGTAACGAAACGCGCCTCGGGAGAAGACAGGTAGGCAACGGCTGCCGCAACTTCGTCGGGCTTACTCATCTCCAGCAGCGGAAACATACGTCCCAGCAGCGCCGGATCCGCCCCTTCCGGCATTTCAAACGCCGAGCTGAGCGGCGTCTCCACCGCACCGGGACAAATCGCATTCACCCTCACGCCCTTGCCGGAAAACTCCAGCGCCAGCGATTTGCTGAACATCACCACCGCCGCTTTGGTCGCGCAGTAGGCCGCATTGTAGGCCAGGCCTTCCAGCCCAGCGGTAGACGCCATATTGACAACATTTCCCCGAGTCTCGACCAGTCGTGGCATGGCAGCCTGACACATGAAAAACACGCCATTGAGATTGATGGCCACAATGCGCTGCCACTCGTCAGCCGTGATATCCGCCAAGTGCCGACAGAGGGATATGCCGGCAATATTGCACAGCACATCCAGCCGCCCGAAATCCCGAATACACTGTTCAACTGCCTGCTGGCAGCTATCCTGTTGCGTCACGTCAAGTTCAACGCACTGCGCTGCTGTCGACGCAGGCAGCAAGGCGCGAGTCGCCTCCAGCCCCTCCCGATTGACATCCGCCAACATGACGCTGGCGCCCTCTTCGGCCAGCCTGACCGCGGTGGCGCGCCCAATACCTGAAGCCGCGCCGGTAATCAGCGCGACATGTCCCCTGTGCCTTTGCATAGTCATCCTCCCATCAATGACTCGCATTTTTGCAGCAGCACAGGCTGGACGCCCTCATCAGAATGGGCGACAGACAGGCACTCAGAAACACGGCACTTGGCAAAAGAGAAAGAGAGGGCTGAGGGAGTACGGAGGGGAAGCAAGGAGTCAGCGGAAGAGACAAGGCCCTTCCGCTGACTGGGGTTTACAGCTGATTAACGTCTCGTACCGCGCCCTTGTCGGCACTGGTCGCCATTTTGGCGTAGGCCTTCAACGCCGCAGAGACTTTGCGAGGGCGCTGTTTGACCGGCTGCCAGGCGCTGTCACCTTTGGCATCCATGGCCTTGCGGCGCTTGGCCAGTTCGGCGTCGTCGATCAGCACGTTGATGGTCCGTGCAGGAATATCGATGCGGATGATATCGCCCTTTTCCACCAGACCAATCGCGCCACCTGATGCCGCTTCCGGCGATACGTGACCGATAGACAGCCCCGAAGTCCCCCCGGAGAAACGCCCGTCAGTCAGCAGTGCACAGGCTTTTCCAAGCCCCTTGGATTTGATGTAACTGGTGGGGTAAAGCATTTCCTGCATGCCGGGGCCACCTTTCGGGCCCTCGTAACGCACAATTACCACATCGCCCGCTTTCACGCGGTCGTTGAGAATATCGTCAACGGCATCTTCCTGGCTCTCGCAAATGTGCGCCGGGCCTTCGAAGACCAGAATGCTTTCATCCACGCCCGAGGTTTTCACCACACAGCCATCTTCCGCAATATTGCCGTGCAGCACCGCCAGACCACCTTCCAGAGAAAAGGCATTTTCCAGCGAACGGATACAGCCATTCTCGCGATCGGCGTCCAGCGACGGCCAACGCGTATCCTGACTGAAGGCCGTCTGGGTAGGAATACCCGCCGGGCCGGCTTTATAAAAGGTTTTCACCGCATCGTTGTCGGTGACCATGATGTCCCAGGTCTGCAGCGCAGAGGCCAGGCTGCTGGCGTGTACCGTCGGCAAACCGGTGTTGAGGAGATCGGCGCGAGCCAGTTCGGCAAGAATGCCCATCACCCCACCCGCGCGATGCACGTCTTCCATATGGTACAGCGGCGTATTCGGAGCCACCTTGCACAACTGGGGAACACGGCGCGACAGCTCGTCGATATCCTTCATGCCGAAGTCCAGCTCCGCTTCCTGTGCCGCGGCCAGCAGGTGAAGAATGGTGTTGGTAGAGCCGCCCATGGCGATATCCAACGCCATCGCGTTGTTAAAGGCATCGCGATTGGCAATATTGCGCGGCAGGACACTGTCGTCGTCCTCTTCGTAATAGCGCTTGGCCAGCTCGACAATGCGACGACCCGCTTCCAAAAACAGCTTTTCACGATCGGCATGCGTCGCCAGCAAGGAGCCGTTACCCGGCAGTGACAGACCCAGCGCCTCGGTCAGGCAGTTCATGGAGTTGGCAGTAAACATCCCCGAGCAGCTGCCGCACGTTGGGCAGGCTGAGCGCTCATATTCGGCAACAGTTTCATCATCGGCGCTGTCATCCACGGCGATCACCATGGCATCGACGAGATCGAGCTTGTTTTCAGACAGCTTGGTTTTACCGGCTTCCATCGGGCCACCGGAAACAAAAATGACCGGCACGTTCAGCCGCATCGCCGCCATCAACATTCCCGGTGTGATCTTGTCACAGTTGGAAATACACACGATGGCATCGGCGCAGTGCGCATTCACCATGTACTCAACGGAATCGGCAATAATGTCGCGGCTGGGCAGGCTGTAGAGCATGCCGTCGTGGCCCATGGCGATGCCGTCGTCCACGGCGATGGTGTTGAATTCTTTGGCAACGCCACCCGCTTTTTCAATTTCACGCGCAACCAGCTGCCCCATGTCCTTCAGGTGGACGTGACCGGGTACAAACTGGGTAAACGAGTTAGCGACCGCAATGATCGGCTTGTTGAAATCGTCGTCTTTCATGCCCGTGGCGCGCCACAGGGCACGAGCACCCGCCATATTGCGGCCGGCGGTGGAAGTTTTGGAACGGTATGCAGGCATGTGGACCTCTGTAGTTCAGCTCTCCGTTTGTAGCCGCACAGTCTACCACAGGGCCGTCGCGTCACTGAATGCGTTTGGTGGTCAACCGCCTGCGCCGCTACACTGAGCAAAAACGCATTTGGAGCGGGAATGGAAGAGACACTGACATCGCTGCCGTCGACCCTGGCCAGCGCCCTGTTGCCCTGGTTGCCGACCGCGATCGTAATGGGCGCACTGGTGATTGTCTGGCTGGTGGTTCGCCGGGTGTTCGCCGCGCAGAAAGCCCACGGGGCCGATATTCGCTACCGCGAGCAGGGCAGCCGTCTGGCAATGCGCCTGCTGGGCATTGTGCTGATTGTCGCGACAATCCCGGTGGACAATGATCTGCGCGGCCAGTTGTTCTCACTCATCGGCTTGCTGGCCAGTGCCGCTATCGCACTGTCTTCCACCTCGGTGATGGGCAACCTGATGGCGGGGTTTATGCTCAGAACGGTGAACAGCTTTCGCGCCGGGGACTATATTGAGTTTCGCAACGAGCTCGGTCGGGTCAGCCAGCGCGGCCTGCTCCATGTGGAAATTCAGAACGAAACCAGCGAACTGGTCACCGTGCCGAACCTGCTGCTGGTTCAGGAACCCTACAACGTCGTGCGCGCATCGGGCACGGTGGTCTCTGCCGAGGTCTCGCTGGGTTACGACGTCGACCGACGCGATGCCGAAGCCGCGCTGCTGCGCGCCATTGAAAATACCGAGCTGGGCAACGGCTTTGTGCAGATTCGCGAACTGGGTGATTTCTCTGTGCTTTATCGGGCCAGCGGCTGGCTGGAGGAAGCCGGACTGCTGGTCAGCACCCGCTCCAAGCTGCGCGGTAAAATGCTCGACGCCCTGCACGACGCGGGCATTGAGATCGTATCGCCCAACTTCATGAACCAGCGTGTGCTCGATCCTGCCGAAGCCATCATTCCGCTGAAGCGGCGCTTTGTACCAGAACGGGACGAAACCGGCCACGCCGAGGAGGTGTTGTTCAACAAGGCGGAAATGACCAGCGCTGTAGAAGCGCTGGAGAGCAAAATCAAAAGTCTGAAAGCCCAACTGAATGCCGAACCGGAGGAGGGCGCCGAGGAAGTCGACCGCGACGCGGTGAAAGCCGAGCTGTCCAAACTCACCGAGGAGCTGGAAGCCGCCCGCCTGCTGGCCAAAAACGAGGCGGAGAAAGACCGTCTTGCCAGCAAGGAAGAGGAGTAGGCGCCCTCAGGGCGCCGAATTTAACAGGGCCTCATCTGTTCTGCGGTGCCGCTGGCGCCGGTTGCGGCCGTCCTGCACCACCAGCAAAATTTTGGGGTAGCCCGCCAACGCTGAGGTGCGATATCCAGACCTTCCACATCGGCCATCAGGTGGCTCTGCTCGCCGCGTTCCTGATCACGGTCCGCGCGAGCCGGCCCTAAATAAGGGGCATTATTTATCAGGACGTGCTGGTCGAGCTGCTGAATAATGCCTCGGTGAAGGCTATTTCAGAACGGCCGCATTTTCACGACAGCAGCAACTTCCACCGCGCCTTCAAGCGCTGGAACAGCATCGCGGCTCAAGCCGGACTTCCGCTAGTTTCATACTTAAGCCAGCCTTAAGAATTCCACTCTATGCTCCTGATGTAACTTTACGGCTGAAGGCAGGTGTGCCGCTTCTCAGTCCTATTACATTTACCGGCGGACACGGCGTTAATGACCCTCTTTTCCCTGAACAGGCCCTGGCAGCGACTGTTACTGGCGGCGGTATTTATTACCGCCACCATGAATATCCATTTCTTTTCCGCCAGCATGGCACTGTATCCACCCTCGGCATACCCGGTATTTTTCGGCTCGCTGCTGCTGTTCAGCTTTGCGGTGCAACTGTTTACCGTAGCACTGCTGGCGCTGTTGTTGCCGCTGTCAGCGGCACTAATATTGGCGCTGCTGGTTGGCGCCACCAGCAGTTATTTTTCCGACACTTACGGCACGGTGATCGACACCGAGATGCTGCGCAATGTGCTGGAATCCAACGCCGCCGAAAGCCTGGACCTGCTGTCACCGGCGCTGCTGATGCGCCTCGCTTTGCTCTCAGCACTCCCCATACTGCTGGTACTACGCTATCCAGCAAAAAATGTCAGCGCCTGGACATCACGTCGCGACGCGCTGCTCTGCGGTAGTGGCGCGCTGTTATTGCTACTGGGCGTCATTCTCAGCCAAAGCGATCAATACGCCAGCTTTCTGCGCGAACATAAACAGGTCCGCTACTACCTGAATCCCGGCTATCCGGTATATTCCGCGCTGCGCTTTGGCGGCTCGCTGATCAGCTCCTCCGAGCCTCATATGTTCAATCAACTCAACGCCGGAGCCGCCCTGCCGGAGGGAGACGACGACCGGGAGCTGGTCATTATGGTGGTGGGAGAAACCGCCCGCGCCGACCACTTCGCACTCAACGGGTACAGCCGAGACACCACACCGCTGCTTTCGCAACAACGGCGACTAATCAGCTACCGGAATATTGAATCCTGTGGCACCTCAACGGCGATTTCCGTGCCCTGTATGTTTTCCTATCTCACCCATGAAGATATGGACGTGGAGGAGGCTCGCGCCTCGGAAAACATCCTCGATGTCCTCTCACAGGCAGGCGTGACGGTGCTTTGGCGGGATAATAACTCCGATTCCAAGGGCGTTGCGGCGCGCCTTCCTTTTGAGGATTTCCGCAAGCCCGACAACAATCCCGCCTGCGACGAGGAGTGCCGCGACATCGGCTTGCTCAGCGGTCTTCAGGACTATATCGACAGCCACGATGGCGACTTGCTGATCGTGCTTCACCAGATGGGCAGTCACGGCCCGGCCTATGCCAAGCGCTATCCATCGGCGTTCGAGCACTTCACCCCGGCTTGTCATTCACCGGAGCTGTCTACCTGTACCCAACAGGCGGTCATCAACGCCTACGACAACAGCATTCGCTACACCGATTATTTTTTGAACGCGGTGATTACCCTGCTTCAGCAGAATACTCCCCGCTTCGAGACCGCCATGCTCTACGTCAGTGATCACGGCGAATCGCTGGGCGAAAATCACCTGTACCTGCACGGCATGCCCTACGCACTGGCGCCAGAAGCGCAGACCCACGTGCCGGTGCTCGTGTGGGCGGGAGAGAGCTCCGATATCGATCTGCGCCAGAGCCAGGCGCTGTCGGCAGCGACCAATTCCCACGACGTGGTCTTCGACACCCTGCTGAAACTGTTTGAAGTGGAATCGCAGCTCAAGCCTAAGGCAGACATGCCCTTACTGATTTTGCAGGACAGCCATTAATGCGACATGAAAGCCGCCAGCTTGTTCTGAGTGCGCTGACGCTAGGCGCCGTACTGCTGGTTTTTGAAATCTGGCCGCTGGACCTGTGGTTGCAGGACGCTCTGTTCAATACCCAGCAGCAAACATGGTTGCTGGATCGCCACGACGCACGGCTGAGAGCCTTGTTTTACACCGGCCCCAAAATCCTGCTCTGGCTGATTTTTTTCGGCTTCGTAGTCGCGCTGCTACGCGGTCGGCGCAGCACGGCCTTGTGTGTGCAACGGCGGGGACAGTGGATTGTAGTGATGTCGCTGCTGCTGGTGCCGGGCATCATCACAGGAATGAAAAGCCTGACGAATGTGGCCTGCCCCGCCGACCTGCAGCGCTACGGCGGCGACCTGCCCGTGGTCGGCTTGTTCGACGCCTACCCCATCACACAGCGCCCCGCCAAACGCCAGCGCTGTTTTCCCGCCGGTCACGCCAGCGGCGGCTACGCCTTGCTGTCATTGTATTATCTGGGAAGCGACCGCCGTCGGCGCCGCCAGTATTTACTGTTGGGTCTGACAGCGGGAACGGCAATGGGGGCGTACAAGATGCTAATCGGTCATCACTTTCTTAGCCACACACTGAGCAGCGCCCTGCTGAGCTGGCTGATCATCAACCTTATTGCCCGGACAGTGACGGACACGACACCACTCAGCAGACCCGAGATTTCAGCCAGTCGTTAATCGCCAGCCCGGTGCCCATATCCCAGCCCTTTAGCTGGTCCACCGGAACGATTTTGTAGTCATCCAGCTCGTCGTTAAGCTTGATATCCCCCGCCGCTTTTACGTGGTAGGCGATAATGACCTGATTCTGATGCGGGAAAGGGTAGGCACCGACCAACTCGGTCTCCAGTGCATGGAGGTTCAGCTCTTCCATGGTCTCGCGGCGGGCACACTCCACGGGGTCCTCTCCCTCTTCCAAAAAGCCCGTGATAATGGAGTAGAACTTTTTCGGCCAGCTCACATTGTGCGCCAGCACCACGCCACCCTCGACTTCAACAATCATCGCCACCACCGGCACCGGATTGTTGAAGTGGATAAAACCGCAGGCGCGATCCGGGCAGCCGCTGCGAATTTCATCGTCGACCAGCACCTCGGCAAGCGGACTGGCACACTGGGGGCAGTAGTTCATTATTGTTTCCTTGTCATAAATTGGCACGGATGCCGCCGGTCTGAATCGGGCATACTAAACAAACGCCCGCAGCAAACTCGTCGGAGAGTGCTGCAGATTTTGCTATAAATGACTTTTTCTCGCCACGAAAAAACCGCTGCGGAGACCCAACTCATGGACCTGCAACTCAGTGACAAAACTGCCTTAATCAGCGGCAGCCACCGCGGAACCGGTGCCGTGATAGCACGCGCACTGAGCGCCGAGGGGGCAAGCGTCATTCTGCACAGCGATATTGAGGGCGCCTGTGACGCACTCGCCGAGGAACTGGATGCTGACGCGGTGTGGGGCAATCTGAGCAGCGACGAGGGCTGCGATCTGGTGCTGCAACAGCTGCACCGCATCGGCGAGGTGGATATCCTCATCAACAATCGCGGCGGCAGCGATGGCGGCGATTGGTCGGATGATACCGAACAGTGGCTGGCGGCCTATCAACACAATGTTTTGTCGGCGGTGCGGCTCTGCCAAGCGCTGGCGCCAGACATGCAAACCCGGGGCTGGGGCCGCATTGTGCAACTGGGCACGATCGGCAGCCGCCAGCCCCGCGCCGCCATGCCACACTATTACGCCGCCAAGGCGGCTCTGGCCAACACCACGGTAAGCCTGTGCCGGGAGCTGGCGGGCAGCGGCGTCACGGTGAATACCGTGTCGCCGGGCTATGTGCGCACCCCTGAGGTAGAAGCGTGGGTGCGGCGCTGGGCGCGCAAGCGCGGACTGGAGGGCGACTGGGGCGATATCGTCGCCGCCTTCTGCGAAGCGGAATATCCCAACCCCTGCGGACGCATTGGCGAGTGCGAGGAAATTGCCGATCTGGTCTGCTTTTTATGCAGCGAGCGGGCGGGGTTTATCAACGGCCAAAACCTGATGATTGATGGCGGCGCGCTGGCCAGTTGCTGAGCCAACCGCACTCTTGCCGCCCTCAAGCGGGTAATTTATATCGGCAAACGCCCTGGCTGAACGGTGTTAGTCGAGGAACGTCGAGGGTCCCCAGCTCTTGATAATATCCTTGGCATAGCCACCCAGAACATCACTGCCCAAGCCTGTGCGATCCCCCAGAAACACTTCTGCGGCGCTCTGATCAAAATCCACTTTGGTCAACAGCTCTAGCGCTTTGTCTTCCGCTTCGGCGCGGCCCGCGCCAAAAAACGGATGCTGAAATTCAGCATAGACCACACGATGCTCGTAGTCCGGTTCACGCAACAGCCACTGGAAAAACTGCTTCGGCGTCCATAGCTGACGGGGCTGGTGAAAGCCCATTACCACGACCCGCAGCTTCTGCCAGTCCTGATCCGGGAAGTCAGCTTTGTAACGCTGCATCTGCGCACGGAACTGCCGCAACTGTTCCAGTGCCGCGAGCTGGAAATTGGCGCTGAACAGTGGGCGAAGCGGTGTCACAAAGGCAAGGAATTCCGCCTCGGAGACCGTTCCTGCCGCACTAATGGTATCGATAAAGTCGCGAGAGCGTTCGAGTATGGTCAGCAAGCGTTGTTCAACCACAGCGCTCAGCCCGATATCACTCAGACCTTCCAGCGACGCAAGGATGGCCGCGCGGTAATCGGCCAATTGCGCCTGTTGCGCTGCAGACAGCTCCCCATACCCCTGCATGGCAATAATGGAATAGATGCCATAGGGCGGATGGCTGTTATTGGCCAAGGCGAAATAGACCGTTTTATCTATTTCATAGCGCAGCCGCTGGCCGTCGCTGGTGATCAGCGTCATACCCAGAAAGTCCTGAATCACCACAGGACTGGCGAGGATAACAGCTGCGCGGTGCTGTTCTATGGCACCATCGTAAGCGCGGCGAAATTCATTGCGCAGACTGGGACTGGGCGCCGCTGGTGCCGCGATATCGCTGGCAGGCAGCGCCGCACAGCCACTGAGCAGCGCCAACAGCAAAACGGTATTGAGACGGCAAAGTCCCGAGCGCGACAAGAAAAAAGTAGAGAAAAGTAAAAACATGATTTACCTAAAAGTCAGTGTGAAAACACAATAGTTATGATGAGGCAGGCCAAGGATAGGGCTCCGCACCTTCGTCCAACGGCAGCTCACCCAGGCGCTGCATATCGTCTACCTGACTGTCGGTATACTCCTTCAGCACTATGATTCTGCCGTCGCGCAACTCACCCACCGCCGTGGTCCCCATCGCGGTGCGTTTGCCCGAGGCCTTGCTGGTGGTGGCAAACTGGTACTCCACCGCGAAACGGTTGCCATCTACCAGAATCTGATGCACATACACTTTGGTGTTTTTGAACTTGTCTTTCCACATACGGAACACAGCCAGCGCGCCAGCGTTGTCGGTGCGCTTGCCCGGATAGGCAAAGATCAGTTGAGGATGGGCTGTTTCTGTAAAATCGGCCTCGTTGAGCGTTTCCCATGACATGAGAGATCGCATCACAACAGCGCGCACTTCATCGGCACTCGGCGCGGCCGCCAGCCCTGTTTTCGAAAGCAGAGCGGCGGCCAGTAACAACCACAAGTATCGGGACATTGGGTAGCTCCAAATAAAAACGGCGGCGATCGCCGCCACAGGCTTAGAAGCGGTAGCTGACATTCACGCCATACCAACTGGGCTTGCCGTAAACATCCGTGGAGAATCCCAGGAAGGCCAAGTCGAAGGAGAAGGTCCGGTATTCCTCATCAGTGATGTTTTCGCCAAACATCATCACCCGCCATTTTTCGTCGTCGCTGAGCCAGCTTAGATTGGCGTTAACCAATGTGTAGCTGTCTTCGTAGTGACTGGGGCTGTTGAAGCTGTCGAAGTACTGATCGTCGAACCAACTTACATCAGCCTGCGCAACCAGCATACCGCCCCAGGGCGCTGCCCATTGGTAGCGGGAAATCACATTGGCCTGCCATTCCGGCGTCAGTGGCATCTGGGTATCCACCACTTGTAGGCCATACAGGGTGACATCCTTCAGGGTAGCGTCGGTATAGGCGACGTTGGCCATCAGATCCAGTCCTGCGATTGGCGAGAAGGCAACTTCCAGCTCCGCGCCCTGAACCTCGGCATCGGAGTTGAAGGCCTGTGAACTCAGCGTGGTGCCGTCAAACTGGAAGGCCTGTGAGTCCTGGTAGTCGTAGTAATAGAACGAGCCATTCACACGTGTTGCGCCGCCCATCAGGGTTTGCTTGAAACCCACTTCGTAGGAGGTCAGCGTCTCACCACCTACCGGAATGCCATCTTGACCGCTGGCACCTGTAGTGAAGCCGAGGTTGAACAGTCCGGCCTTGTGAGCGCGCGCAACACCACCGTAGATCAGCGTGTCTTCAGCGGGCGTCCAGTTCAGGCGCGCATTGAAGTCCACGTCGTTGTCATCAATCTCGGCCTTATCACCAACAGTGCTGGTATTGAACACCAAACCATTGTCTGTGTTGTTCAGATCAAACTCTTTCTTCTCGTTGCTGAAACGCACCCCAAGTGTGGTGCTCAGGGTCTCCGTCAGCCGGTAATCCAGATTGCCGAACACAGCATAGGACTGAGTATCCAGCGAATACAGTACCGGCGGGCGATTACTGTCGCAGCCCGACGGAGCACAACGGGACTGGGAGCCATCAATATCGTAGTCGAGGTAGAACAGGCCCAACATCCAGTCGCTGCGCTCAGTACTGCCCGACAGCCTGAATTCCTGTGAAAACTGCTTGCCGTCCGGATGCACTTCGGTGCCGCGCTCAAAGGGTGTGCCATCACTATCGAAAGTGGCGTCCTTAGAACTGGTTTCAGCACCGGTAATCGACACCACATCCAGATCATTAACGCGCCAGTCCACCCGTGCGATAGCGGTGGTTTGCTGGGTTTCGAGGTAAATATCCCGGTCAGAATGGGTATCACGCGGATTGTTAGGGGTTTCTTCTATGTAGCCGTTGTAGCCCGGTTGACCTGGGTTAGGCTGAGCAAGATAGGTCGGTGCCGGGTCGTCGGCACTGACATGCTGAAACATGTTGCCCGCGTCATTGTCGTTCCAGCTGTGCTGCAACATCAGGCTGATATGCAGATCATCATCGGGCGTAAACAGCAGCTGGCCTCGCAGCGAGTTGGCGTCCAACGCATTGCCATCCTCGGCTCCAGGGTAGGTGTTTTCAACCCAGCCATCGTACTCGTGGTGCAGCACAGAAATCCGGCCGCTGAGGGTATTGGTAAGCGCGCCGCCAACCGCCCCCTCCAGCTTGAATTTGTTGTACTCGCCGTAGGTGGCGTCCACATAACCTTCCGTTTCACTCGACGGTTTCACCGTAATGTAGTGGATCAACCCGCCGGTGGCATTTCGGCCATAAAGTGTACCCTGCGGCCCGCGAAGAACCTCAACACGCTCGATATCGAAGACCTGCTGGTCCAGCCCCACGAGATTGGCCTTGTAGAACTCATCGATGTAGACCGCGGAAGGGCTTTCATTAATATCTGAGAAGTCCCGCTGGGATACCCCTCGAATCGAAATAAACGGAAAGTCGCCATCGCCGGAGTTTTGCCCTATGGTCAGGCCCGGGGTATAGAGGGCCAGGTCAAGGGTACTCTCAATACCCAGTTCCTTGATCTGGTCGCCCGAGAAGGCGCTGACGCTGATGGGAACATCTTGTAAAGACTGCTGACGCTTTTGCGCGGTAACCAGAATTTCTTCGGTCACCTGAGCATGCACCGTGTATGCGGCAAGCAAGCTGCCACACAGCAGTGCTTTCGAAAGTGTGTCGTTGCGTTTCATTGTGTTTCTCCAGAAAGCTTAAAGGCACGAACCAACCCACTCTCAATTCCTTCAACCTTATGGGTGGTGTTGCGACTGAACACGTCCCACACCCGTCTGGCGCCGGTGCGGTAGTACTCAGTGTTGGTATGCCCACCACGCCGATGACGAGTGTGCATTGGAATGTTGTGTTGCGACGCCCGCCCAAGGGCAAAATATGAACAAATGGTCGCTATACGAACCACAAAGCAAGTTCGATGCCAACGGGTGGGGCAGGATTTCCTGCAGATGGGAGGGGATAGTTGGGCAAATTTAATGCAAAGCGCACAATAGCGCCCCAAAATAACGCAAACGCGTTAAGCCGCTATTCCGGCAGGAATGTGGTCAACACACTGTCCAACAGTTCGGCACCTCTAGCCGTACAGCGGTAATCTTCACCACACTGCTCAATCAAACCCGTTGACTGCAGTTTCTGGACTTGGGAAGAAATGCTCGACCAACTCAGGCCGCTGCGCTCACAGAACAGGGCTTCGCTAAAACCTTCCTGCAGGCGCAGGGCGTTCATCAGAAACTCAAAGGGACGGTCACTCACATCAATGCTGCCGAGCCTGGCGGTACGGGAAGGCTGTCTGGCGAGATAATCGTCAGGTTTACGGGTTTTCTGATAACGAAAAATATCGCTGTCAGAGCAGGTAATTTTGCCGTGAGCACCAGCGCCCAGTGCCAGATAGTCGCCGAACTGCCAGTAGTTCAGGTTGTGGCGTGCCTGCCGACCGGGACGCGCAAAGGCCGAGACTTCATAGCGCTGAAAACCCGCCGCGCTCAGCCGCGCAAAGCCCGCCTCCTGAATTGCTGCCAGCTCGCCCTCGGGAGGCAAGGTCGGCGGCCGCCGATAGAACTCAGTATTGGGTTCGATAGTGAGCTGATACCAGCTGATATGACTGGCACCGCTCTCTATCGCCGCGTCGAGGTCGCGCAGGGCGTCAATGCGGTGCTGGCCGCTGAGGCCGTGCATCAGGTCCACGTTGAAGTTGTCGAAACCGGCTTCCTGGGCACTGGCAATCGCCCGGCGGGCGTCGTCGCCGCTGTGAATCCGACCGAGCTGCTGCAACTGCAGCGGGTCAAAACTCTGCACACCAATCGACAGGCGGTTGATGCCCAGCTCGCGGTAGGCGGCAAACCGCCCCTGCTCCAGCGTACCGGGGTTGGCTTCAAGGGTTATTTCCACATCTTCGGCAAAACGCAGCCGCTGGCGCAGGCCGCCGAAGAGCTGGCGATAGGCATCGGCGGAAAACAGACTGGGGGTGCCGCCACCGATAAATACGCTCTGGATTGCCCGGTCAGAAACGTAGCCGATGTCCTGATCCAGGTCTTCCAACATGGCTGCGACATAGTCGGCTTCGGGCAGCTCACCCTGCTGAGCGTGAGAGTTAAAGTCGCAGTAGGGGCACTTGCGGACGCACCAGGGAATATGGATGTACAGCGCCAGCGGCGGCAGCACGGCGGTCGTCATCAGAGGCCGAGATCCGACCAGATCTCATCCACGCGGCGCACGACGTCCGGGTCTTTCTCAATAGGGCGGCCCCATTCACGCTCGGTTTCACCCGGCCACTTGTTGGTGGCGTCCATTCCCATCTTCGAGCCGAGGCCCGACACCGGCGAGGCAAAGTCGAGGTAGTCGATAGGGGTGTTCTCCACCAGCACGGTGTCGCGCTGCGGGTCCATGCGGGTGGTGATCGCCCAGATCACATCGTTCCAGTCGCGCGCGTTGACGTCGTCGTCGCAGACAATCACAAACTTGGTGTACATGAACTGGCGCAGGAAGGACCAGACACCAAACATGACCCGTTTGGCGTGACCGGGGTACTGTTTCTTGATCGTCACCACTGCCATGCGATAGGAACAGCCCTCGGGCGGCAGATAGAAGTCGATAATTTCCGGAAACTGACGGCGCAGCAGCGGTACCAGCACTTCATTCAGGGCCACCCCGAGCACGGCGGGTTCATCGGGCGGACGGCCGGTGTAGGTGCTGTGGTAGATCGGCTGCTTGCGGTGGCTGATATGCGTCACCGTAAACACCGGAAAGCGGTCCACCTCATTGTAATAGCCGGTGTGATCGCCGTAAGGGCCTTCGTCGGCCATTTCCTCGGGGTCGATATACCCCTCAAGAATATATTCGCTGTTGGCGGGCACCTGTAAGTCATTGCTCAGGCTGGTGACCAACTCCGTTTTTTCACCCCGCAGCAGCCCGGCAAAGGCATATTCACTGAGAGTGTCCGGCACGGGCGTGACCGCGCCCAGCGTAGTCGCCGGGTCAGCACCCAATGCCACCGAGACGGGGAATTTTTCGCCGGGGTGGGCGGCTTTGAATTCCTGAAAATCCAGTGCGCCACCACGGTGGGACAACCAGCGCATAATCAGCTTGTTTTTGCCGATCAACTGCATCCGGTAAATGCCGAGATTCTGGCGTTCTTTATTCGGCCCGCGGGTAATGACCAGCGGCCAGGTAATCAGCGGCGCGGCGTCGCCGGGCCAGCAGGTTTGAATGGGAAGGCGGTGCAGATCGACGGCCTCGCCCTCAATCACGCATTCCTGACATACCGCCTTGTTGACCAGCTTGGGCCCCATATTGAGCACCTGCTTGAACACCGGCAGTTTGCTCCAGGCATCGCGCAGGCCCTTGGGCGGATCGGGCTGACGCAGAAAGGCGAGCAATTCGCCCACCTCGTGCAGCGCGTCGATATCTTTCTGCCCCATCCCCATCGCCACACGCTTTTCGGTGCCAAACAGGTTGGCCAGTACCGGCACGTCGTAGCCTGTGGGGTTTTCAAACAGCAGCGCAGGACCGCCCGCGCGCAGCACGCGGTCGCAGATTTCAGTCATTTCCAGATGGGGATCAACAGGGTGCTTGATGCGTTTCAGCTCACCCTGTTTTTCCAGATAGCGAAGAAAATCGCGCAGGTCTTTGTGCTTCATAGTCCGAGGTCTGCTGTCCGTATCCGGCGCCGCACCCGACTCCCGGATACCGGATTACTTGCGTTTCATCGAATCGAAGAATTCGGCGTTGGTCTTGGTGTCCTTGAGCTTGTCGATCAGGAACTCAATCGCCGGGGTGTCTTCCATGCCGTGCAGCAGCTTACGCAGAATCCACATGCGTTGCAGCTCTTCTTCACCGGTCAGCAATTCTTCGCGACGGGTGCCGGAGCGGCGGATATTGATCGCCGGGTAAACGCGCTTCTCAGCGATCTTGCGATCCAGGTGCAGCTCGTTGTTACCCGTCCCTTTGAATTCTTCGTAAATGACTTCGTCCATTTTCGAGCCGGTGTCGATCAGCGCGGTAGCAATAATCGACAGGCTGCCGCCTTCTTCCACGTTACGCGCGGCACCAAAGAAACGCTTGGGGCGTTCCAGGGCGTGGGCATCCACACCACCGGTCAGCACCTTGCCGGAACTGGGCACGATGGTGTTGTAGGCACGGGCCAGACGGGTAATGGAGTCGAGCAGCACCACCACGTCGCGCTTATGCTCTACGAGGCGCTTGGCCTTCTCGATGACCATTTCCGCCACCTGTACGTGACGCGCCGGGGGTTCGTCGAAGGTCGAAGCCACCACTTCCGCACCGCGTGCCCCCACCGAGCGCTGCATCTCCGTCACCTCTTCGGGACGTTCGTCAATCAGCAGGACGATGACATAACACTCGGGGTTGTTGCGGATGATGCTCTGCGCGATGTTCTGCAGCATCAGGGTTTTACCGGCTTTCGGCGGCGCAACAATCAGGCCGCGTTGGCCTTTGCCGATGGGCGCCACCAGATCGATGATACGGCCGGTGAGGTCTTCGGTAGAGCCGTTACCCAATTCCAGCGTCAGGCGCTCGTTGGGGAACAGCGGCGTGAGGTTTTCAAACAGGACCTTGTTCTTGGACTGCTCAGGTTTGGTGAAGTTGACCTGATCGACCTTGAGCAGCGCGAAGTAGCGCTCGCCTTCTTTGGGCGGGCGAATCTTACCGGCAATGCTGTCACCGGTGCGCAGATTGAAGCGGCGGATCTGGCTGGGCGACACATAGATGTCATCGGGGCCAGCGAGGTATGAGCAGTCTGCGCTGCGCAGGAAGCCAAAGCCATCCTGCAGGATTTCCAGTACGCCATCGCCGTGAATATCTTCGCCGCTTTTGGCGTGGCGCTTCAGGATGGAAAAGATGATGTCTTGTTTGCGCGAGCGGGCGATGTTGTCGAGGCCAATTTCTTTGGCGATGTCCAGCAGTTCCTGGGCAGACTTGGTTTTCAGATCAGTAAGATTCATAGGTTCAGGGTTGTTGGTTTATATGAGATGCGGCTAGAACGAGACGCAGAAACGGCAGGGACGCGGCCGAAACGTACTCGACGTATTAGCGGAAGCGAAAATAAAAAGGTGTTATTTGAATAGTTTTGGGATTGATTGACCGAACTCTATCACCGAATGGTGATGCCGTAAAGCCTTTAAAAACAGGCCCCAAGCGGGCGCGCAGGGCCTTGGTATTACAGTGCGCTGTCGATGAAATCGCAGAGTTGCGTTTTGGACAGGGCGCCGACCTTGGTCGCTTCGGCATTGCCGCCTTTGAAGATCATCAGCGTGGGAATGCCACGTACGCTGAACTTCGCCGGGGTTTCTGAGTTGGCGTCAACGTCGATCTTGCAGATCTTGATCTTGCCGGCGTAGTCGCCAGAGATCTCGTCGAGCACCGGGGCGATCATCTTACAGGGGCCACACCACTCCGCCCAGAAATCTACCAGTACCGGCAGCTCGGACTTCAGCACTTCTTCTTCGAAGCTGCTGTCAGTGACGTGAACGATGTTGTCACTCATCTTGGGTCTCCAAGTTGAAATCGTGAAAGTCGGAAAGCGCGATCATAGCACAGCTGACTCGCGGATGTGCAAGGCGTCCACATGGCCTGCGCTGGTCAGCATCGCCCCCGACCGCTATGCTAGCCGCCGAACTGTTATCTGCCGAATCGCCATGCCGCGCCTTTTTTACAGCCTGCTCCTCTACTTACTTGTGCCGCTGATTCTGCTGCGCCTGCTTTATCGTGCCATGCGGGCGCCGGATTACCGACGCCGCGTTGCCGAGCGCTTTGGTTTTTTCAAACCACCGGCCGCCACCGGCGGCCTGTGGGTGCACGCGGTGTCGGTAGGCGAGAGCATTGCCGCTGCGCCGCTGATCCGCCACTTTCTGGAAAAGCACCCCGAATTGCCGGTCGTGGTCAGCTGCATGACCCCCACCGGCTCCGAGCGCATTCGCGAGCTGTTTGGCGACCGCGTATTCCACGTTTATGCCCCCTACGATCTGCCCGATGCGGTGTCGCGCTTCCTGGACCGGATCCAGCCCCGCGCAGCCGTCATTATGGAAACCGAAATCTGGCCGAACATGGTCTGCCAGACCAGCGCCCGCGGCATTCCGGTGCTGCTGGCCAATGCGCGGCTGTCGGAGCGCTCAGCCCGCGGCTATCAGCGGCTCAGCGGCCTCAGTCGGCCAGTGATGCGGGCCATGCACCGCATCGTTGCCCAGGGACGGGCCGATGCGGAGCGCTTTGCCGCCTTGGGGGTGAGCCCGGACGCGCTGTGCGTATCCGGCAGTATCAAATTCGATGTCAGCATTCCTGACGCCCTGCGCCAACAGGCCCTTGCATTGCGCGAGGCAATGGGCACGCGCCCCACTTGGATTGCCGCCAGCACCCACGACGGTGAAGACGGCATTCTGCTGGACGCGCATCGACAACTCCTGACGCAGTTTCCCGACGCGCTGCTGATTCTTGTACCCCGCCACCCGGAACGCTTTGACGGCGTTGCCCGGCAAATTGAGCAGGCGGAATTGCGCTATACGCGACGCAGCCTTGAGGGAACCGCCGCCCGCGACAGCCAGGTACTGCTGGGCGACACCATGGGCGAGCTGTTGCTGTTGTTGGGCACCGCGGATATCGCCTTTATTGGCGGCAGCCTCATTCCGCGAGGCGGCCACAACAGCCTTGAGGCGGCAGCCTGGGGACTGCCCGTTCTGACAGGGCCAAGCGATTTCAATTTCGCGGAGATCAGCCGTCTGCTGCAGGACGCCGGCGCACAGCGCATCGTCGACAGTGCACAGAGCCTGTTCGACGCTCTGCAACGCTTGTTTGCTGACGCCGAACAGCGCCAGCAGCAGGGCCGTCATGCACTCAGCGTGGTCGATGCTAATCGGGGGGCATTGCAGGCCCTGATCAACGAGGTCGAGGCAGCGCTGCAGCAGCAAAGCTGAACCGGGCTAAGCACAAGATAAGAAAGGAAGAAAAAGAAAAGGGCACCGCAGTGCCCTTCAGGTTTTAGCTCTGAGATTTCAGACTGGCCGCCGGGGCATCTTTCAGCCATTTGTTCAGCTGATGGATATCTGCCGGGCTCAAGGTGCCAGCATTCTGCTTCAACTGCAGCATATCCAGCACGTAATCGTAGCGCGCATTGCTGTAGTCACGAATGGCCGCGTACAGCGCACGCTGGGCATTCAGCACATCCACCACGTTGCGGGTACCCACTTCGTAACCGGCTTCGGTCGCGTCCAACGCGCTTCGCGCCGACACAATATTCAGCTTGCGGGCTTTCACGGTCTGCACATCGGTGCTCACCGCAATGTGCTGAGCGCGCGTCGCCGACACCACCTGACGCTGGGTCAGTTGGGCATTGTGGCGCGCCGCATTGTATTGCTCGTAGGCCTGACGGCGCCCGGCGCTGATACCACCCCCGGCAAACAGCGGGACTTCGAGGGTAATACGCAAGGCTTCGGTTTCGAAGGAGCTATCCGGCGGAACGGCAAAGGTGCTGACAGGATTGAATGTACGACTGCCGTCCATGTCCTCTTTGGAATAGCTGAAGCTGCCGCTGATGGTTGGCAGGTGCTCCATTTTCTTCGCCCGGGCCGTTTGGTAGGCGGAGTCCGAGGACGCCTGCGTAACTTTGAGCTGGTAGTTATTCTTCAGCGCGAAATCCACCCAGGAAGCACGATCAGCGGGTACTGGCGGCTCGATGGGGAAATCTTCGCTGAGCGGCCACAGCTTGCCGTGCTCGGCACCCGTCAGCGTTGTGAGGTTCTCGCGCGCAATCGCCAGTGACCCCTCGAAGCCCAGACGCTGGGCCACGGCGCTGTCGTAAACGGCGCGCGATTCGTGGACATCGGTAATGGCAATCAGGCCGACATCAAAGCGCTGCTGGGTTTGCTCCAGTTGGCGCTTGGCGGCACGCTCTTCGGCCATCGAGGCATCGAGGTTTTCCCGCGCCTTCAACACTTCGAAGTAGGCCTCGGCAACACGCACAATCAGCGCCTGCTGGTCGAAAGCCAGTTGGGCTTCGGCCCGCTCGGTGACCTTTTTACCGGCCTTGAAGCTGAACCAGGCAGGCAGATCAAAAATGGCCTGATTCAGACTGACTGAGTAGTGCTCGGTTTCCGAGTCAGTGGTAGAGGCTTGGTCGATAATCGTGACGTTCGAACCACCAAATGGTCCGGAAGTGATGTTAGTGCTCTTCGACTCAGCGTCCGTTTCCGAATCCTGATAGTAGGCCTGGCCCACCACCTGCGGCAGCAGCGCAGAGCGGCTCAGCTTTTCCGTTTCCAGATCGGCGCGATAAGTGGCTTCCGCCGCTTTTAACTGGGGATCGTTTTTTAAAGCAAGTTCGTAGACGTCGAGCAAGGTGTCCGCACTGGTGGCGGAAGCACCCGTAGCAAGCGCCAGTGCAACACTAAGTAAGTGACGTTTGGCAATCATAAAGGTAACCTGTTCTGCTAACGGAGGAGCTGCGTCAGCCGCTCAGTGTATCAGAATCACTCTTCTCAAGAATGATTATTAACGAATGTTATTAAAATCTACCGTGCAAATTTCAATGCGGCGGGACACGTGAAGACATCGCGCTATCAAATCAATCTCAACGCCCATCTCGCCGACTGTGAGATGAATTACCTGCGCTTGAGCAAACTGCTTCCCGAGCCGTTGGCGGCGGGTCAGACGCTGACGATCGGCCTGGGCGCTCACGCCCTGAATATCGATATTCGCGAATGCGCCCCCTACACCACGTTTTTAGAAATGCGCCTCGCACAGGCCAGCCAGCAACCCTGGTCATCGATCTGCCTGAAGGTACGTATGTATCACGACGCAGCAATGGCCGAAGTCTCGGGGGCAGAAGGCGTACACAGTCTGCGCCAGCGCTACGACTACCCCAACAGCAAGATGTTTCAGCAGGATGAAAAGGCGCAGCTCAACCGATTCCTCGGCGAGTGGCTCAGCCTGTGCCTGCGCCACGGCCATCACAGCAACATCGCGGTAGCCGATATTTTGGGCGAAACGGACAAGCCCTGAGCCCGCCGGAGGCAGCCGCAAAGGGACCATGTTCGCAAATTTTCTGTCCGCAGCAGTGAGCATTAGAAACCGTCGCCGGGTCACTGGATTTGTCTGAAGGCATCCCGTATAACAGCTCAGATACGTCACGAGGCCGGCCGTGAAGCACACTCATTCAGATTCAGACAACGCTACTGACCTCTGCGTCGTGCAGGTCAGCGATTGCCATCTCGGCCGGGAGCCGGGAGAGCGCCTGTTGGGCATGGATACCGACCATAGCCTTGATGAAGTGCTGAAACTGGTGCGCCACAACCACAGCCACATCGACCTGCTGGTCATGTCCGGCGACCTGTCTGCCGACGGCGACGCCAGTGCCTATCAGCGCCTGCTGCCCAAACTGGAAGGCCTGGCGGCACAAACGGTCTGGCTGCCGGGCAATCACGATGACGTCCCTACGATGCAGCGCTGCGTCGACACAGCGCAAATGCCCTCGCAAATCACGCTGGGCGACTGGCAGTTTCGTTTCCTCAATTCGGCGGTGCCCGATGAAGTGGGCGGCCACCTCGCTGACAGCGAGCTGAATGCCGTGAAATCGCTCAACAGCGAGCAGCCTGCAATGATTTTTTTGCACCACCATCTGCGCCCGCTCGGCGCCGCGTGGCTCGATGAACAGCGCGTTGATAACGCCGATGACCTGTTTGCACTTCTCGATGAACAGCCCAGCGTCGCCGCCGTCGTATCCGGCCATGTTCATCAGCAATCCGACACACGCCATGGCAATCAGCGCTTGCTGACCACGCCCTCCACCTGTATACAATTCGCGCCGGGCAGCCACGATTTTGCCCTGGACGACCTCAATCCCGGCTACCGCTGGTTTACCCTCAGCGCCAATGGCGACTGGCAAACCGGCGTAGAGCGGGTGAGCGGTGTGACGTTTACAGTAGACAGGACAGCAAACGGCTACGCATGAGCGCGACAGTAATTTATATCCACGGTTTTCTTTCTTCTCCTCAATCCCACAAAGCGCAACTGGCCGCTGACTACTTCAAACGCCACCATCCCGACATTCGCTTTCTGGTGCCGGATATGCCCAATCATCCGGCGGGCGCCTTTGCCCGGCTCGATCAACTGGTGAAAGACGAACTCGCCCGTCAACCCGACAAACTGGTGCTGATGGGCAGCTCACTCGGCGGCTTTTTCTCCACCGTGCTGGCCGAGCGCTACGATTTGAAAGCCGTCGTTGTGAACCCTGCCGTACGTCCCCACGAGCGCGGCGAGCAGTTTCTGGGCGATTACCACAACCCCTACACCCACGAGCCATTTTCGGTCACCCAGAACGATATTGACTGTCTGGCCGAGCTGGCCCCTGCGCAGATCACGCCGCAGCGCTACTGGTTGATGGTGCAGGAGGGCGACGAAACGCTGGATTATCGTCTGGCGGTGGACGCCTACGCAGGCAGCAAGCAGCTGGTTGAGCCCGGCGGCGACCACAGCTTTGTAGGCTTTGAGCGGCATTTGCCCGCAATAGTGGAATTTCTCGGCGTAGCTGGTTAACAATAGCCGCCATTCTGTTTCATTCAGCGTGCGGCCACCGGCCGCCACTGCACTTGGTAGACCATGTCTCAATACACCTCACAATCTATTGAAGTTCTTACCGGTCTGGAGCCGGTGCGCAAGCGCCCCGGCATGTACACCGATACGGCCAGACCCAACCACTTGGCCCAGGAAATCATCGATAACAGTGTCGATGAGGCCCTCGCCGGACACGCCAGCCAGATCGTTGTCACCCTGCACAACGACGGCTCGCTGAGCTGCGGCGACGACGGTCGCGGCATGCCCGTGGATATCCACCCCGAAATGAGCCTGCCGGGCGTCGAGGTGATTCTCTCCACGCTGCACGCAGGGGGTAAATTCTCCAACGACAACTACCAGTTCTCCGGCGGTTTGCACGGCGTGGGGGTATCGGTGGTGAACGCCCTGTCCACCCTGCTGGAAGTGACCATCAAGCGCGACGGGCAGGTGCATCAGATGCGCTTTGCCAACGGCGAAAAGGCCTCAGATCTCGAAGTCATCGACAGCTGCGGCAAGCGCAATACCGGCACGCTGCTGCGCTTCTGGCCCGATCCGCAATACTTCGACAGCGCCAAGTTTTCAGTGCGCCGCCTCAAGCATGTGCTGCGTGCCAAAGCGGTACTATGCCCCGGCCTGCATGTGCGCTTTATTGACGAAACCGGCGAGGAAAGCGAAGAGTGGCACTACGAAGACGGCCTGCCCGACTATCTGGCCAGTCACACCCGCGACTATGAAACCCTGCCCGCGCAACCCTTTGTGGGCCATTTCAGCGGCAATACCGAGGGCGTGGACTGGGCCGTGCAGTGGCTGCCGGAAGGCGGCGAGCCGCTGACCGAATCCTACGTCAACCTGATTCCGACTGCTCAGGGCGGCACCCACGTGAACGGCCTGCGCAGCGGCCTGCTGGACGCCATGCGCGAGTTCTGTGAATTCCGCAATCTGCTGCCCCGTGGTGTCAAACTCAGCCCCGATGACATTTGGGACCGCTGCAGCTACGTGCTGTCGTCCAAACTGGCCGACCCGCAGTTCTCCGGCCAGACCAAGGAACGCCTCAGCTCCCGCGAAGCGTCCGCCTTTGTCTCCGGCGTGGCGAAAGACGCCTTCAGCCTGTGGCTGAACCAGCACACCGAAGAAGCTGAAAAGCTGGCCGAGCTGTGCATCAGCAACGCCCAGAGCCGCCTGCGCAAAGCCAAAAAAGTAGTCCGCAAGAAGGTGTCTGCCGGCCCGGCATTGCCCGGCAAGCTGGCCGACTGTTCCGGCGTGGAAAGCGAGCGCTCAGAGCTGTTTCTGGTGGAAGGGGATTCGGCGGGCGGCTCGGCCAAGCAAGCACGGGACCGTCAGTATCAAGCCATTCTGCCGCTGCGCGGTAAAATCCTGAACACCTGGGAAGTCGACTCCCAGCAGATTCTCGCCTCGCAGGAAGTCCACGATATTTCCGTGGCACTGGGCGTCGACCCCGACTCCAGCGACCTGAGCGGCCTGCGCTACGGCAAAATCTGCATCCTCGCCGACGCCGACTCCGACGGTGCCCACATCGCCACACTGCTGTGCGCGCTGTTTTTGCGGCACTTCCGTCCACTGGTAGAGCAGGGCCACGTGTTTATCGCCATGCCCCCGCTGTACCGTGTCGATGTGGGCAAAGAGGTGTTCTACGCACTGGATAACGACGAAAAGCAGGGCATCGTCGACCGGATTGAAGCCGAAAAAATCCGCGGCAAAGTCTCGGTTACCCGCTTCAAAGGCTTGGGTGAGATGAACCCGCTGCAACTGCGCGAGACGGTTATGGACCCGGACACCCGCCGGCTGGTGCGTCTGGGCATCGAGCCCGACGACGATACCGACAGCCTGATGGACATGCTGCTGGGCAAGAAGCGCGCCGCCGACCGCAAAGAGTGGCTGGAACGCAACGGCGATGAAGCCGAAGTACTGATGTAAGGCCTGTCACCAATAGACAGTAAAAGCGTCGCCTAAAAGCATTTCTAAAATTGCGCCACCGACTACTATCGTTTGGCACAGTAACAATAAAAAAAGGAATGCTTCATGGAACAACGCGAGCCGATCCCCGGCTGGGCGCGGTTTTTTCTCGCCTTTGCCGATCTCACCATCTGGAAAGCCCCCGGCGCGCCGCGCATTCGCGTGGCCTGGGCGGTGGATCTCCACAAGATCATCACCCTGTTTATCATTTACGGGATGATGCAGTACTACAACAACTTCAGCACCGCGACCTGGGTCTACCTCGGCCTGCACGGCATTTACGGCTACTGCTGGCTGATCAAAGATTTTGGTTTCCGCGACCATCAGCTCAACCAGAAACTCAGCCTGCTGGGGGCGATCAATCTCTATGTTTTCCTGATCGGCTGGTACTGGCTCACGCCGTGGCTGATGATCTCCCGCTTTATAGAACCCAGCGGCCCCATGCTGTTTGCCGCCATCGCCGTCCACACACTCGGCGTGGTGCTGATGGTTGCCGCCGATGGTCAGCGTCACTGGGTGCTCAAGTATCGCCAGCAGTCCGGGCTGATTACTGACGGCGTCTATCGCTACACCCGCAACCCCAATTATCTGGGCGAGCTGATGCTCTACGCCGCCTACCCGCTGCTGGCCCAGCACTGGATCGCCTGGGTGATTTACGGCTACATGGCGGTGTACTTCCTGGCGCGGATGAAAAACAAAGACCACGCCATCTCACGCCATCCCGGCTGGCAGGACTACAAACGCCAGACCGGCCTGCTGATTCCCTGGCGCCTGCTGACGGGCGGCGCACTGGCTGACCGTCTCAAAGAGCACAATCAGGGCAGCGGGGAGGCCAGCGCCAATGCAAAATGAGCAAAACTGGAAGCGCTTCTACCGCTTCGCCGCCATCTTCAACTTTGCCGCGGCGGCCATGCTGTTGTTTGCCACCGAGCAGTTCTTCGCCATCCTGCAAATGCAGAGCATCTACACCCCCGAACTGCTGCCCTGGGCGCATCAGTTCGGGGCGCTGGTGCTGGTATTCGGATTGGGGTACTGGCGCATCGGCAGCAGTCCTCGCGACCACAAAGACATCATCTGGATGGGCTGCGTCGGCAAAACCCTGGTATTCATCACCGCCTGGGTCGACACTCTCAGCTTTGGCGCGCTGATGCCCTTTGCCATCTTTGTGTTTGCCGACCTCGCCTTTGCGGCGATCTACGCCGTTTACCTGCTCAACAACGCCAAACACGACGCGCAGCAGCTACTGCGCTGACCACCCGGGAATGCCCACCTCTTGTGAAAGGCCGAACTATGGCCTTTCACTTTTTTTATTTCGACGCCAGCGCCTCCCGCGCACATTGGATCGACGCCACGCGCTCGGCAATCGTCGTCTCCTCATAACAGGCAAGTTGCTCAAAGGAATCGATACCGACCTCCTCAAAGCGCGTTATGACCGTCGGCCCCACGCCCTTCACGGCCAGCAACGCCTGTTTCTCGTCATGACTGAATGCCACGATGTAACTCCCTGCCGCCTTGCAACAAGGCAGAAATAAAAACGCCTGCACACACGGCAGGCGTCGTCGCTAAAAAGATAAAGACTGACTCAGCGATCAGCGCGGATGATGACTCGCCTGATGCGCGGCAAACTCGTCCTTGCTCACAGTACCATTACCATCTGCATCAATATCGGCAAACGACGGCATGTTTCCCATATTCTTCATCGCATAGCCCTGCTGAGCGCGCTCACTGACACGCTGGGCGCGAGCCTTATTGAACTCTGACTCCGTCACAATTAATCAGATGTTCCTTAATACAGATGTTTTTTCTTGTATAGATCATCTTCCTTAACCCAATGTGGCACGGACCAAACTCCCCTCAGCACTGCCGAGCACGGCGCGGTCAGCGCGGGAATTGCGCGAGGACTGTCTGAGCCGACAGGCGAGTTCCGCAGCGCCCGAGCTGACCGCGCCGCGCGCAGGGGATCGGCGGCGACAAGCCGACGACAGTGATGCGGGGTGCCCGTTACTCGGCATTACATGCCTCGCCCTTCGGGTCGCCGACAGGCGGCGCTCAATGCGAAGAGCGCATTGTCTCTTTGCTTACTTTCTCTTTGGGCACACAAAGAGAAAGTAAGTCGCCCAGCAGGGCGAAACAAAATCTATCCGCTAGTAGCAAGAATTAGATCGAAAAATCAGGCAGCAATCATCAAGATCGCTAAATTCCTATCGCGGTTAAAATCGTTCCCAGGAATGATTTATTCTCGCAAACCATGGAAGAACCACCTTAGACCGATGGCCAGTTCCGTAGCGCCCAAGCGGGGTGCCCTTTACTCGGCATTACATGCCCGCCGACATGTAACACTCAATGCGAAGAGCGCATTGTCTTTGCCTACTTATTTTTTCGCGCAAAAATAAGTAGGTCGCCCAGCAAGGGCGAAACCAACACACACTCAACCACAAGCAATCAGGAACACGTCCAGCAAAAGGACAGCAAATAGCAAAACCAATGCCATCAACATTGAATAAAAAAGAGTTGGAAAAAACGAAAAGCAGGGAGCGACCCTAGACAATGCACTGACAATATAAAGTGCGGAAACACCCACCGGGGCCGACAGTGGGCATTTCCTATCCCTGGAGGGGAGTTCTTACCGGGCGGTGTAACCACCATCCATCACCAGCTCCGAGCCGGTCATATACCGCGACGCATCAGACAGCAGAAAAACAATGCCACTGGCAATTTCTTCCGGCTGGGCCATGCGTCCCAAGGGAATACTCGCCACCACACGCGAGGCAAACGCAGCGGCATCGTCATCCGGCAGTTGCGCGAGCGCGCCACTGACCAGCGGCGTTTCGACATAGCCGGGGTGCAGGGAGTTAACACGGATGCCGTACTGACGGTCGGCGCAATACAGGGCCAATGACTTGGTCAGCGCCCGCACCGCGCCCTTGCTGGCGTTGTAGGCGGGCAGCATGGGGTCGCCGACAATACCCTCGATGGAAGACACATTGACTATCGATCCGCCCTGCGACTTCATGGCCTGAATGGCCGCCCGACTGCCGAGGAACACGGCGTCGCTGTTGATGCGCTGGGTGCGACGCCAGCCGTCCAGGCTCTCGTCTTCCGGGCCGCAGATCACTGCAATACCCGCGTTATTCACTACTCCATCGATCCGACCATAACTAGCCACGACCATTTCCAGGCAGGACTGCCATTGCTGTTCGTCGCAGACATCCAGCGCAAAGAACTCGGCATCCGCGCCGCTGCTGCGCAGTGCTTCACACAGCTCGCGACCGGCGGCAGCGTCGATATCGCTGACCGCCACTTTGGCACCGGCGTCTGCCAGCGCCCGGCAGGCGGCCGCACCAATGCCCTTGGCAGCACCGGTGATCAGCACCACCTTGTCTTTACAATCGATACTCATCACACACCTCTTATGCGGCAGTAAAGCCGCCATCCACGGTCAGTTCCGCGCCGCTGATATAGGCGCTGGCGTCGCTGGCGAGGAACAGGGCCGCATTGGCGATATCTTCAGCAGTGCCGAGGCGCCCCATGGGGATCATCTGCTGTTCAAGCACAGCCGTGGCTTCCTCGCGGCTTTGGGTAAGCCCCACATCCACGAAGTCATCGTAGACCTGCTGCGCCATCGCCGTGTCGATCAAACCGGGGTGCAGGGAGTTAACGCGAATGCCGTAACCAAAGCGGGCAAATTCCACCGCCGAATGTTTGCTGATCGAGCGCACCGAGCCTTTGGTAGCCCCGTAAATGCTGTGGCCGGGTACACCGATCAAGCCAGCAATGGATGACAGGTTAATCACGCTGCCACCCTTGCCGAAGCAGCCACCGGGCTGCATGGTTTCTGCCGCGTAGCGCAGGCCGAGGAATACTGACTGCACATTCACTTCGTGGATGCGGGTCATCTCTTCGATGCTGTTGTCTTCCAAACGACCGCCAATATAAATTCCGGCATTGTTGACCAGAATATCCCAGCGGTTGTGCCACTGCTTCAGTTCGCTAACGAGGGCGTTCCAGTCTTCCTCCAGAACGACATCCTGCTGAATGGCTCTGGCGTCGTAGCCTTGTTCGTTTAATTCTTCCGCGAGGCGTTGGCAGCTCGCACCGTCGATATCACTGAGCAATACCGAGGCACCGGAATACGCCATGCGCTCTGCACATGCGCGTCCAATGCCTGCGGCCGCCCCGGTCACCACCGCCACTTTGCCTTGTAGCGAGAAAGGATCTTTATTTTTCATTGTTATATTCCGTTTTTATTTGTCGTTATGATGCAGCGATATTCACGACAGCGCGACCGCGAATCTGGCCCTGCAGAATCTGCCCCGCTGCCTCGGGCAATTTATCAAAGTCGATCTCGACCGCCATGGCTTCCAGTTTGGCAAGGTCTACCGATTCCGCCAGACGCTGCCAGGCCTGCTCACGCAGCGCCATAGGCGCGTGCACCGAGTCGACGCCCAGCAGTGCCACATTGCGCAGGGCAAAGGGCATCATATTACCGGGCAGATCCAGGCCCTGCGCCAGCCCACAGGCCGCCACCGCGCCGTTGTAGTGAAGCTGTGCAAGCACGTTAGCCAAGGTGTGGCTGCCGCAGGAATCGACGGCCGCCGCCCAGCGGGTTGCCTGCATCATCTCGCCCGGTTCGGACAACTCACGGCGATCAATCACCGTATTGGCGCCCAGACTTTTCAGATAATCACTCTCCTCAAGCCGACCCGTAGACGCCGCCACGGTGTAGCCGAGCCCGGCCAGCAACATGATAGATACACTGCCCACGCCGCCCGAGGCGCCAGTGACCAGCACTTCGCCCGAGTCGGGCGTAATGCCCAGCTGCTCCAGACGCAGCAGTGACAGCATGGCGGTATAGCCCGCGGTGCCCAGCAGCATGGCGTGACGCGTGGTAAACGCCGAGGGGACTTTCAACAGGTAATCACTGGAGATACGCAGACGTTGGGTATAACCGCCGTTGTGGGTTTCGGAGGCGCCGTAACCGTTCATCAGCACTTTGTCGCCGACCTTGAAGCGGCTGCAATCCGACTTCACAACAGTGCCGGCCATATCGATGCCGAGGATGAGCGAGGGCTTCTGCACAATGGGAATTGCATCACTCATTGCCAGACCGTCTTTGTAGTTGACGGTAGAGTACTCAACCGCCACTTCCACATCACCGTCGCCGATTTGCTCACTGCTGAGCTGCTGGAATTCCACGCGATAACCGCTTTCATCGCGGACGCCCACCAGGGCTTTGTAGCTTTCTGTCATGATGATACCTCTAGTTGTCAGTTACCCAGACGGCGCAGCGCACCGTTGGTCAGATAGCGGTTATAAATTTCGTGGTCGTTGACCAGCATGCGGTGGCCGCCGGAGATCTCGGCGAGCTGTTCGATGCGGGTCATTTTGCCGGTCTGTACGTCGAAGGCGTGGACATGGCACCAGGACCAGTAGGGATGATCGCCGTCCATGACCTTGCGGTCGCCGTCGTCGTACAGGCCATAGGCGCCATCGAAGGAGCGGAACATATCGCCGCGACGGTCGAAGGTGACCATGCCCAACGGCAGTTGCGTGCGGGCATCAAACCACACGCGCTTGACGCCCACCGGCGCTCGGGGGAAGCCGGTGGGCTCGGCGTCCACGGCTATCGCCTCCGGCACCAGTTCTACTTCGGTATCCCAGAAGGTTTCGCCTTTGGGGCCGCCATGGGTATTGTGCGACCAGTCTTCGCTTTGCGATGCCCAGCCGCCGCTGACCGCCGCCAGCATCGGGCCACGACCGACGATGCGGTAGTTGCCCCAGGTGTGCAGCGGATCGCCCGCCGCCCAGGCGTCGGACAAGTACAGGCTGGACCCCGGCACCAGCGGTTCAAAACGCTGATCGGTGGGGAAGCGACGAATGCGTTTGAAGTCGGGGATGTAGCCGTAAAGCTCGGGGAATTTGTTCTGGTCGTAGTGCCAGATATTCAAGAACGAGGTGCCCCGTACGCTGTCCGGCGCGGTGAAGAACACGCTCTGATAGCGCAGCTTGTCTTCGTGCCCTTTCCAGTAGGGGCCGGGCAGCACAACGCGTCCGGTGGGCGCATACTCTGCCCAGCCGTTTTCGTAGCCGTAGCTCACCTTGCCGTCGCGGTTGAGATCGTATTCGCGAATCGCATAGAACGAGGCGTCGTGACGCCCCCAACTCAGAGTGAGCCCGGCGAAGAGTTCAACGCCGGTTTTGGCATCGGGGAAGGGCAGACCGCCGATCCAGGGTTTGCCATCGGCCGTGACGACATTGCCGTCGGCGTCGAACTTCGCCTGGCCGCGATGGCGGAAGCTGGCCTCGAGGTATTCCCAGGGGCTCAGCTTCATAATATCGGTCGTGGTGGCGCGCAGCTTCAGGCGTCGCCCCATCTCTTTGACCTGCATATAGGTCACCGGCCCGAGCAGCTCTTTAACCAGCTCGACATTACCGGCATCGATGAAATCACCGGCTTTCAACTTGCCGCCGGTGTAATCCTCAATTGAGCGCAATTCTTCCGGGTAAGCCGCATTGGCCTCGCCGTGTTTTTCCATTGCCGCCCAGACGGGCATCAGCAAACCGGCACCAACAAAGCCGCTGCCAATGCGCAAAAATTCTCGCCGCGAAAATTGACGGTCAAAACGTCGGATGTGAAAAGTCATGCAGCGTCCTCGCGGAAAAAAGCCGGCGACAGAGCCGCCGGCAAGGTCCCATTACTTCCTGAGGGTGGGTATGTGAATACTCAGAACTGGTAGGCCACGCGCAGACCGAATTCGTCGGTCCAGTCGATGGTCTGAATAATGTTCTCGTTCTCGTCACCGCCCAGCTCGCCATCGGTGTAGTTGTAGAACATTTCAATGTTCCAGTTACCCGAAGGCTTCCACTTCAGTGCGGGCTGAACAAAGACACCGCCGCGTGTGTCGTACAGCACCGACAGGTCGGCACGCCACACCAGACCGGGGAAGGGCTGTTGCAGTGCCAGTACCAAGCCGTTCCAACCGTCTACACCTTTGGGCGCATTGTTGACGGTGCCGCCCATACCACTGAGGTGACGCCCGAACAGGTCAGATTCGCTGCGGTGCATCCACTGGAAGACCATATACGTTGCCGGGAAGGCCTGGCTGAAGCGTTGGTATTTCTCCAGCACCAGAGCAGTAACGTACTCGTCTTCAACGATGTACTCCTGACCCAGGTCGATGGGCGTAAAGGTTTTATCCGGGGTATAAGACACCTCGAAGTTCAGGATCAACTGATCGGTCCAGCTACCCGGTTCGCCGCTGAATACATAGCTGAAACCCGTGCCAAAGACATCTTCACGATGATAGGTGCGCTCGATATGGCCGCGCAGACCGCCGTTGCCATCGCCTGTCAGCACGCTGCCAACACCACCGGTCAAGATGAAGAACAGATCCAGTTCTTCTTTCGCTGCATCGATATTCGGCACCGGGCGCGCGAGCAACAACTGCGACGCAGGGAAGTCGGTAATCAGCTTGTTCAAACCTTCAACACCATCCAGTCGTGCCATACCCGCGTAGGTGAACCATTCCTCGGCACTCCATACACCAGTAGGATCGATCTCGAGTGGCGTCTGCGCCAGAATCGCGCCGGTACCCGGCAGCCCCGGAACATCGCGATTCACACCGGATGCCGTCCAGCGCAGTGCGCCATCGGGGTTGTAGCGATTGGTGTACATAAACTGCAGGCCGAAGTCGCCGATAAAGCCTTTCAGGCGGAAGCCACTGTTGATCTTTTCGTCGTACTGCTCGTAGCGATCATGCACCGTAAACTGCGAGGGAATGACGTTGTACGGAGTATTCGGGTTCGCATAAATACTGGGCTGGAACTGCTGCGCGAACATGTCCAGCTCCCAGTTGGAGTTCAACTGGTAAGACACCCGCACCGCCGGTGAGGAAATCCGCTCATCCGCATATTCTTCCGACGCGAAATCGAGGATCAGGTGACGGCGAAGATCGAGGCCGTTCGCCACGTCGAACACGCGGAAGAACAGTGCCTGCCCCCAGGCGATTTGCTGGTTACCGGCACGAACCAGCAGCGGGCCATTCTGGTAATCCACATACAGCGAGGGGAAGTCGACCATGTAATTGTCGCCGGCAACTTCGAGGCGGTTTTGCTCGCCACCGGTATAGAAGTCATCGTACTCAAAATAGTTGGGCTCACCGTAGAGGTAGCCATCAGCATTACTGCCCACCTGATCGGGGTCAAACTCATCGTAGGCAGTGGCATCGAAGATCGCCCGCAGCTTAGCGGTCGCCGACCAGTTGTCGGAGAAGCGCAACTGCAGCGTGCTCTCAAGACGCGCCTGCGTGTGATTGAAATCGTTGCTGGCTGGCTCGACGGAACGGGTCGCCGAGTCGGTAATCGGTATTGAGACCGGCAGCGGCAAATTCAATCCCAGCAGCGTCCCGGCATTAATGCCGCCGTTACGCTCAACCGTTTTACCGTTAAACAGGTTTCCCCGCTGGTTATAGGGGTTTTCTTCATCCGTCGTTTTCGCGGCGACTTCTACTCGCAGCAAACCACTTAGGCTGTAATCAACACCCAACAGCTCGCCACTGAGTGACCAGGCCGGGCTGCTGAATGCCACCGCCGCGGCAGTAAGCGCCGCAGCATGTGTTTTATTATTTTTCATTTCAGTTCTCCACTCGGTATCTACTGCTCAATTTCTACAGCGAAATTTTGACGACGCGCGCAAACTGTCCGACGGCGTAAAACTCATTGCCGAGAACAGCGACGTCGCTGTACCAGTTTTCAAGGAACAGATCGTGATGCAGGTTTTCGGCGCGGTTCGCCTCCGGTGCGATGCTGATCGCCTGACGGATGCCGGTCGCCACCGCCTTGCCGTCGGGACGAATCGCGACGTCCATCAGAATGGCTTCATTACCGCTGTCGATGGCCGCCCAGCTATCACCGCCATCGCGGCTGCGCAGCACGGTGCCACTCTGGCCAACCGCGTAAGCGAGACCGCTGTCGGACAACGCAAAACCAAACAGTGAGGCGTCACCCTGGTGCAGCGATGTCCAGCTCTGGCCGCCATCATCGGAGCGGGCGATCAAGCCAAACTCGCCGACAATAAACACCCGGCCGCGCGCATCGAAGCTGACGTTATAGACGTGAGGCTGGTAGTCCTGACCGATCAGCGCAGGCCAGTCGATCTCGGCCTGCGTCCAGCTGGCGCCGCCATCTTTGGAATAGAGAACGGTGCCAAACGCGCCGGTCGCCACGGCCCGCCCCATTTCGCCTTGCGCAACGGCAAAGAGACGATCGCGGGTGGGGGCGTCCACTTCCTGCCAGCCTTCACCGGCATTGCGGAAAATTTCGCCTTCCTGACCGACGGCCAGCAGCCGTCCCTGACGCTCGGAAACATCAAACAACGACGTTCCCGGCGCGGTGGCGGCCTGGATTGTCCAGGCTTTGCCGTCAGCACTGCGACGCAGCTCACCGCCGGTACCGACGGCAATCAGGCCGTCGCTGCCGCGACTGATGCCGAACAGAACGTCATGGGGGTGCTCCTGATGCACTTGCTCGCTGCTGGCGGCGAGCGCGGGCAGCGCTCCCCCCAGCAACAGCGCACAGCCTGCCGCCGTTAATGTGCGTTTTAGTGGTTTCACATTAACCCCCGAGGCGCTGCATAGCCTGCACAGTCAGGAACTTGTTATAAACGTCAACATCCCCAGGGTTGTAGTTTGTCTTGTAGCCTCCGGTTACTGTTTTAACTTGTTGGAAACGACTCATTCGATTCGATTGCACATCGTGACTGTGAACACTGGACCAGGACCACGCGGGATGCGCGCCATCCATATTGGTCAGCTTGTCGTTGGTCTGCAGCGCATAGTGCGGCTCGAACGATTTCCAGATTTCACCGCGACGGTCGTAGGTCACGTAGGCCACGTACATCTGGTTACGCACGTCGATCCACACACGGCGCTTGCCGACAGGGGCACGGGCATAGCCGGTAGGCTCGGACTCAAGCACGATACATTCGGGCACCAGCTCCATGTAGGTATCGAAGAAGGTCTGGTCTTTCGGGCCACCGTGCGTCGGTTTTTCCCAGTTGTCGTCGTAGCCACCGTGGAAGTTACGGGGACCGATACAACCCAGCATGGGCTTGCGGCCAACGATCTTGTAGTTACCCCAGGTCAGCAGCGGGTCACCGGCAGCCCATGCGTCGGACAGGAACAGAGTGATCCCCGGTACCAGCGGCTCGAAGCGCTGGTTAGTGGGGAACTGACGTACCCGGCGGAACGCAGGAATGTAACCGTGCAGTTCGGGGAACTTGCGCTGGTCATAGTCCCAGATGTTCAGGAAGGACGTACCGGCACTGTCGTTGGGCGCGGTGAAGAACACCGACTGGTAACGCAGCAGATCTTTCTTGTCTTTCCACACCTGACCGTCGGCGCGGGCGGTGGTGTTCAGCTCACTCCAGACGAAATCGTATTGGTAAGACAGGTCGCCATCTTTATCGATATCCCAGTCGCGCACAGCGTACTGCGACCAGTCGTGACGACCCCAGCTCAAGGTCAGATTGTATTGCGCTTCCACACCGTTTTTCGGCTCCGGGAAGGGGTTACCGCCATTCCAGGGCTTGCCGTCTTTCGTCCAGACATTGCCGTCTTTATCGAGTACCGCCTGGCCTTTGTTGCGCAGGGTCGCTTCCAGGTATTTCGCCGGGAACAGTTGGCTGGCGTCTTTCACCGGCTCAACAATATGAATGCGGCGACCCATGGTTTTCACGTGCATGTAGGCGACGGGGTCGAGCAGGTCTTTAACGTGCTCAACGTTGTCGGCAGTGATGACATCGCCGGGCTTAACCTTGCCTTTGGTGTACATCTCGATGGACAACAGCTCATCGGGATAGGCTTTGCTCATATCCGCACCGTTGGCAATCAGCGGCCAGAGTGGCGCGATGACCCCTGCGGTACCAATACCTTTGACGGTTTTTTCAAGGAAACTGCGACGGCTAAAATCAGGTCCGTATTTTTTAATGTGCATCATTCACCTCCGGGTTAAACCCTCAATTATTGTTAGGTACTGTCACCGCTTAGACTTCGGTGACAGCCTCAGCACGAAATGACGGCTTATTACTGCTGCCAGCACTCATGCCGTCTTCTTCCAGTATTTTGCTGATATCCATACCTTCACCCAGCACCAGAATGTCTTTACTCGCCACAAACTTCGGCTTCATTACCCACACCAGCAGCGGCAATACCACCAGTGCGATAACCATGTTGATCAGCATTACCAGCACCAGCAGCAGCCCCATGTCGGCCAGGAACTTCAGACCCGACAGGAAGTACCAGGGCAGGATGCCGAGCAACATGATGCTGGCGGTGAACATGATCGCCTTACCGGTTGTGGTTAGCGCCGAGGTAATGGCGACACCGTAATCTTCACACTCGTGGAATTCTTCGCAGATACGGCTCAGCAGATAGATGCCGTAGTCGATACCAACACCCACCCCGATGGCGGCTACCATCAGCGAGTTGATGTCGAGACCAATCCCCATAAAGGACATGCTGGTCGTGAGGATCATGTTCGACAGGTTGACCGGAATCAGCAGCACAATACCGGCGACAATCGAGCGGTAGGCATAACTGGCGACCGCCAGAATGACCAGGTTCAGCAGACCCATAATCAGCCAGTGATAACGCTCAACCACGTGGTTAATCGCCTGTTGAATCGCGATGGTGCCGCTGCCCAGTCGCACGGTGAACGCGTCGTGATCTGCGTTGACCTGAGCGACAGCATCGCGCGCCGCAGCCAGGGCGTTATCAACCGTGTCCTGTTTGTTGTCGGCGTACCAGAACGACACCGTGGAGTTCTGCAGCTCAAAGTCCACCACGTTTGAGAAGGCCTTGGGGCTGGTCCCCATCAGCACCGCCGAAGCCGCCGCATTAACCGCGCGGTCATTGCTATCGAGCGGCAGCCACTTGGTATGCCCGCCGGAAATCAGCCGGTTGGCGTCCATCAGGTAATCGGCGAACGACAGCGTCGCACGCGGTGCGTGCTCACCGGCTTCCATAATGGATTGCAGCTGCAACATGGTCGCCACCGCGTCGGCTTGCTTGGCAACACGGTCGCTGCCGCTGTCGCCCTTGGCTTCAAGAATCACTTCCAGCGTATTCACGCCGGGGAAGTGGTCATTGATCTTCGCCACCGACACGTTGAACTCAGAGTCTTCCCACAGCAGGTTACTGCCTTCCACCGGATTACCAATCTGAATCTTCATGGAGTGGTAGAAAGAGAACGCACCGATGAGCAGAGTGATGATCAAGGTGTAAGGGGCCACACGTCCCTGCGACAGGCGGGAAATTGATGCAAGTGCACCTTTAACCTTGCCGTGGAAACCACCCGAGTGATCACTGACGATCTTGTCGAGATTGCGCGGCTCGGGCAGCACAGACAGCAACAGCGGCGCCAGGAAGACACCTGTC
Organism: Spongiibacter sp.; assembly: GCF_984394615.1. Taxonomy (NCBI): domain Bacteria; kingdom Pseudomonadati; phylum Pseudomonadota; class Gammaproteobacteria; order Cellvibrionales; family Spongiibacteraceae; genus Spongiibacter; species Spongiibacter sp. The sequence goes on from NZ_CFHTQA010000018.1 coordinate 53,582, forward strand.
GGCGCCAGCATCATCGCCCAGAACCCGCAGAACAGCGCAAAGCGTTCCATCGCTGGAATCGGCGCGATGGAGATCAGGAAGATACCGGCGGCGTCAGTGATAATGCCGAGAATCGACGGCGCCATCATCACGCTGGTGGTCAGACCGGCGGCTTTCACCTTGTCACCGAGCTGAGCAAAGATTTCGTAGAAGCGCTCGGTAAACTGCACACAGTGACTGAACGAGCGCGCAATGAGCAGCAGCGGCACGATCATCAACAGGGGCTCGATGGGCATCTTCATCCAGCCTGCAAAACCAAAGCCCCAGATGGCCGCCACGATACTGGCGAAGATCGGCGTCACCACACCGGCAATATTCTGGGTATAAAACACCAGTGCCAGAATCAATGCGCTGAGCGTGATGGCAAAGATGCCAATCATCTGGTGCTGGTATTCATACACCCAGCCGGTCAGTGCAGGCTGGCCCGCCATGTACACATCGTGATGTTCGTCGCGAGCGTCATCGGCCAGCTTTTTCACGTAGGCAAAGGCTTCACCGTAATCGAGACGCTGCTCAATAAAGGTGGCGGTAATCAGCGTAGCGGTTTCATCTTCAGAGATCAGAAAGCGTCGCGCATTGGGCGACTTGCGAACATTGTCTTTAAAGAGCTGCACTTCTTCAGCGGTGGCCGGAACCGTATCGCCCATCAGCGGCTGTGCATCGATACCAAAGGGCGTCGCTTCTGCGTAGCGGGCTTTCTCGGAGGCAATAGAAAGAATCTGGTCGTGGTCAACGCCGGGTGACAAGTCGATGTCACGCGTCAGGTCCCACACTTTTGCCAGGGTTTCCGGGTTATAAATATCGCCGTTTTTATTTTTCACCATCAGGGTGAATGTCAGCGGATTACCGAAATTCGGATGGTCTTTAAAAACGTGAATAAACGGATCATCTTTCGGCAGCAGATCAGAAAAGATCGTTTCCAATCTGACGTTCTTCAGACCTGCGGCAAAGAACAGGGTTACTGCCAGGAATAACAGCGACGCAATAACGCGATGCTGTAATACGGCCATGGCAATTCGGCCTCGAATATTATTCATTTCGCCAGTCCTTCAACACCGTAAAGCAGGCAATGCTCTACGTATTATTTTTTTAGTTCATGCAAACCGGATGCATTCAGATTAGTCACTTCTTCACAAGTCGGTAATGCGCGTTCCCGACCCTTTTCCTGTTAATTTACGACAGGCCAAAAAGTGCTTATGAAATAAATGCTTGTGATGATTTTCACGCCGATTCTCTTCTTATATTTGTTATTCTTTTTAATCATTTTCGGGGCATTCTCCAGCCACCAAAAACCCACAGCAAAGCCGCCGTTTTGGAAAATAGAGAAGTCCTTTTCGAAAAAAAAGTATGCGCCGCCTCAAGCGGAGCTAACACTACCCGTTAGGGTAGTCGTCAACTCTGCTCGACGTTCGCCGTCAGGAGGCGAAGTCATACACGTGGTTTTTCTGCTCTTTAAATAATTCAAAGCAAAAACGTGCCTGGGGCTTTTCCGATGCCGTTTTGGGAATTTCCGACAGCACCTGAATAAAGCTTGGCAACTCGGTGCGCCCCAACGACTGGCGACAGTGCTGCAGCAGCTTTTCCGGCTGGAAAAGGCAGGCATCAACCGGCACCACCGCGGCAATCACATCTTTCTCACCCGGCACACCGCTCAGTGCGGGAATACCGTAGACAAAGACATCGGCCACATCGTCGTACTCGGCAATGGTTTTTTCGATTTTCGCGGTATCGATAAACTCGCCATTGCGACGAATTTCATCGCCTTTACGGCTATCGAAATAGAACCAGCCATCTTGATCACGATGACCGATATCGCCCGTGAAAAATACACCGCTTTGCACTTTTTTGGCAGAGGCTTCAGGGTTTTTGAAGTAGGTCACGGCCAGCTCGGGCAAGCCAGGAGCCGCTTCAAAAACAATTTCGCCGCGCTCGCCCGGCGCACATTCACGGCCATCCTCGTCAATCACCCGTGCAATCAGGTTTGCCGGTGGCTTACCGATACTGCCGACCGGGCCGCCCGGAGGATTGAAAATCATGCCGCCTTCGGCAGCGCCGTAGAACTCGAACAGCTCAACATCGAAGCGCTTTTTGAAATCTTCCCAGATCGCTGCGGGCATACCCGCGCTAAGGATATAGCGCACCGGGTTGTCTGCATCATCGGGACGTCGCGGCTCACTGTAAATGGCCGTGGTCATACCGCCCAGCAGATTGAACATGGTGCAGCCATAGTGACGACAGATATCCCACAGTCGCGACTTGGAGAAACGACGGCTGATAACCCCGCGCATTTCCATTTTCAGTACGTTGCCCAAGGTAATGAGCTGCGCATTGGCGTGGGTCAGCGACAGGCCCGTGTAGGGACGGTCATCCTCACGCATATCAATCATCGGACCGATGGAGGCCACATTGTCGAAGCGCAGATACGGAGCGCGAATGGCTTTCGGATCGCCCGTCGTCCCCGAGGTGTAGAGCATCTGCATGACTTCTTCCGGGCTGTCTACCCGACATTCACGCTCGGTGTAGTCACCGGCAATCACCTGCTCGTAGGCTTCAACGCGAGGGTCGCTGGGCAGCGTCACTTTTTCGCCGGTATCCATGACCCAGATCCAACGGATCTGCGGCATGTTTTTGCACACCTCGTACACGCGGTTAAAGCAGTAGTCGGCACAGAACACGCCGGAACATTCTGCCCAGTCGAGCATGTAGTGAAGACGATCCCCGCCGGTGTGCGGATCGATGGGAACGAATACCGTGCCCGCCAGTGAGCTACCTACCATGGCGTCGATAAACTCGGGGTGGTTCTGCATTACCAGCGCAAAACTGCTGCCTTTTTCCATGTCGCGCTCGAGCAGCGCCTGATTGATTCGCTGCCCTTGCTCCCACAACTGGCGATAGCTGCGGATTTCGTCTTCGAAATCACCGGCGGGATTGATATTGACGAAGGTCAATACATCCAGGTCCGGGTTTTTCTGCATCTTGGCTTCAATTAAGTTCGCCAGAATCGCTTGATCTTTCATTGCTTCCCCCCGCTTTTATTCTTTTGACAGAACGCTCAACACCAGCGCGGCGGCATCACTGCCGATATAACCACCGCCGTTCTCTGCCAGCGCATGTCGAGCACCCTCGACCTGACGGTCTCCGGCCTCACCGCGCAATTGGGTGACCAGTTCAACAATCTGTGCCGCGCCGGTGGCACCAATCGGGTGCCCTTTGCGCATCAGGCCACCGGAGGTATTTACCGGCACCTTGCCGCCCAGCGTGGAATCTCCGCGAGCAACGAAATCGCCGCCCTCGCCATCGCCGCACAGGCCCAGATACTCGTAATATTTGATTTCAGAAATAGCGGAAGCGTCGTGCAGCTCCACGCAGTCAATATCGTCGGCGCCGACACCCGCCTGCTCGTAGATCGCGGCAGCGGCTTGCGGCACCATTTCATCTTCGCCTTCGGCACGGTCCCAGCCGCTGTGCAGGCTAGATGCCTTAACACGCACGCAACGCGACATGCCCAATTCTTTGGCTTTCTTCTCACTGACCAGCACAACCGCCGCCGCGCCATCGCCGATGGGCGCGCACATGGGCAAGGTCAGTGGCGAGACAATTTCCCGCGCCGCCAGTACCTGCTCAATTGAGACGCGATCACGGAATTGCGACAGGGGGTTGAGGCTGCCGTGGAAGGAGTTTTTGGCAGAAACCGCCGCCAACTGCTCGGGGCTGGTGCCGTAGCGGTGCATATGCTCCCGCGCCCAAGTGGCATAGATATCGATAAAGATGGAGCGCGTGATGCCTGCCTGACTCATGTCCAGTTCAGCACCAATCGCCTCGTTGCGGGTTTTCAAACCCGCTTTGATGGCGTCGATCTGGTCGACATCAATCGCACCGGTAAACACCGAGAACGTCTTTTCTTTATCTTTGTGGTACAGCTTTTCATAGCCGCACACCAGCACCACGTCGTACACCCCGAGGGTGACCATCGTAGCCGCCTGTTGAAAGGCCGTTGCCGACGTGGCGCAGGCGTTTTCCACATTGATGACGGGAATACGGCCAATGCCCATGTTGCGCAGCACCACCTGACCCGGCACACACACTTGGCCGGTGATGACACCTGCAGCGGCATTGCCCATATAGGCGGCGCCGAGATCCTTGGCGCCGATACCGGCATCTTTTAATGCTTCATTAATCGCCGTAGAAGCCAGCTGACTCAGACTTTGATCAATAGCATTCCCAAAGGGCGTCATACCGACGCCCGCAATGTAGGCTTTCTGTTTCAAGGGAAACTCCGCGTTACTTACCCAGCTTCTCATCGTCGATCAGATAGCTTCCGCCCTTGATCGCGAGTACTTCGTTGCAGCCGTCCTCAATCAATGAGGCACGGGCATCACGCAGCATTTTTTCCATCGGGTATTCTTTGGTCAGACCATTGCCGCCAAAAATCTGCAGCGCGTCGCTGCACACCTCGAAGGAGTTTTGAGTACCGGTGGTTTTGGAGAACATGGCCGCACACAATGAGGGGACGGCTGTCTCCGGATCATTGTTGTAGTCCAGCCCACGGCGGGTTATCGCCCGTGAAGCTTCAACTTTGCGGAACATGTGGAACAGGCGGGATTTGACCGACTGGTGATTGATAATCTGCGTACCGCCCGCGATACGCTCGTGAGCGTAGTCCAGCGCCATATCGGCGGCGGCCTGAGCCAGACCGGTGAAGGTGGCGCCCATCAGGGCATTGGCTTCAGCGTGAATGCAGTACACGGCACGCTGATAATCTTCCGGACCGGCCAGCAGGTACTTGCGCGGCAGCCGAACGTTATCGAAGAAAATTTCGCCCTGGTTCAGCGCGCGCTGACCCATTTTATCCAGTGGCTTGCCGCGGGAAATGCCGGGCAGGTTCATCGGGAACACCAGCACACAACCGTTTTGCGGGTCCGGGCCATTGCCGCTGTCGGCAGCGCAGTAAAGAATGCAGACATCGGCGATAACGCCGTTAGAAACCCACGCCGCTTTCTGACCATTCAGAATAATATCGTCGCCGCGCAGGTCGGCCACGATATTCGGGCGACCGTATTTGCCGCCAGGCTGGGCAGCACTCAGACTGGGGTCGAGCATGTCTGAGCCGTGGTCGGGCTCGGTGATACCCCAGCAGCCCAGCATGGTATCGGGGAATTCTTCCAGCAGGTCAGCGCGGCCAAATTTGGCACTCAGCCACTGAGGCAGAATGCCGGCACCTACAGAAATCGCCAGGCCGGCGTCGCCGTAACCCAGCTCTTCAAATAGAATGCCGAACAGCAGTGCCGCCTCACGGGGGGGCATTTGGCTCAGCGCTTCAATGGTGACGCCAAGCTCGAGATATTTTTGACGGAATTCCCAAAAACGCGAATCTTTGGCAATTACCTCTTCGGGGCTCAGGCGGTCCAGTTCAATGCCGATGGGGCGCACCACGTTCACGGCAAAGTCGCGCAGGGTTTTCTGGAATTCAGCAATGTCCTCTGGCAGCGTGGCTTCAGCGCCAGACGGGGTCAGCTTGCTCTTAGGCGTAGCAGGCCAGCTGTACGGGGGAGCATCCAGATTGCGGTAATCGAATTCGGTGGTGTTTTCGGCAAGGGCGTGGTCAGTCATGACGTTTCCTCTACATCGTTATGTTTGTTATTGGCGAGCAATCGCGTTGATAGGATATTAGCCATCGCGGCCGAAAAGGCAGATGTTTACAGCAGACATTCTGATTGTTAATTTACGACAGCCTTAAATTATGTGTGTCGTGACCCATGGAGATCCGCTCTTCACTGTCAGTGCCGCCGGCCCGTCATCTGGGCTATGGCCTGAACCCGCTGATTACTCTGCTGAAAGAGCACGGTATCGACCCCCTGTTGGTCATGGAAAAGGCCTCCATTCCAGAGGAGGCGCTGGATAGCCCCACCTATCAGCTAACGCCGCAGCAGGAGCTGAGCTTCACGTCTGAAGTCATTCGCGCGCTGAATAAGCCCGAGCTGGGCCTGATTGTGGGCAGCCGTTACCACCTGTCGGCCTACGGCCTGCTGGGGCTGGCGGTGATGACCAGCGAAAACCTGATTGCCGGCATGCAGGTGCTGTACAAAAACATCCTGATGACCTGGACCTACATGCAGTGGATCACCGCGATTCGCGACGAGCGTGCCTATGTCAGCCTGGAGCCGTTGCGGGATTTGGGGGACAGTCACCAGTACATGATCGACCGCGGGCTGGTCGCCTCGCATATTATTTTCAAGGAAGCACTGGGGCGGGATATTCCCGTGCAGGAAGTCTTCTTGCGCCAGCCCGAGCCGGTGTACGCCGACGAGTACCGCCGCTACTTCAACTGCCCGGTACACTTCAACGCGGTGGAAAACTGCTACGTCTTTGACAGCAGCCTGCTTTACGAGCCCCTGTTGCAGGCCGAGCCGGAAACCGCCCGCATTTACGACAGCCAGTGCGAGAAAATCTGCGCGCAACTGGCGCGCAACTACACCTTCTCGGATGTTGTCCGCAATCAGATCCTGTCTTCACCGCGAGAGATTTTCACACTGGAAACCATCGCCGATCAGCTCGGCATGACGGCCCGCACCGTGCAGCGCAAGCTCAGTCAGGAAGACAGCAGTTACAAGAGCATTCTCGAAGACGTGCGCAAGAATCTGGCCGTGGAATACCTGCAAACCACCTCGTTTACCCTCGAGGAAATTGCCGTGCGCCTCGGCTATGCCGACTCATCCAGCTTCTGCCACGCCTACAAGCGCTGGACCGGCGTTAATCCGGGCGAGCTGCGAAACGCTCAAGCCAGCGACAAGCCGTCGCGGAACTGAGAAGGCGCACATCCCGACCAGCGCCGAAAGGCATGGCAGAAATGCGCGGGATCGCTGTAGCCCAGCAGCGAGGCGATCTGCTCAATACGCATGTTGGTACCCTGCAAATACTCTCTGGCCAGCGCAAACCGCAGGTCGTCGACGATCTTTTGATAGCCGATGCCGTGCTCACGCAGACGCCGCCGCAGGGTTCGCCCAGACATATTCAGCTTTTCCGCCACCACCTCAATGCCCGGAAAGTAACCGGGGCGCAGCAACAGCATTTCCCGCACTTCATCCACAATGCTGTTTTCTTCCGATAACCGCGCCTTGATGCGTTCGCCCCGCTCAATGCACAACGCCGCTGTGTCGCTGTCGCACTGCAACATGGGCACATCGAGAATATCCATCGGCAGACTGATGGCGTGGCGACTGGAGGAGAAGACCGGCAGGCGCCCGAATACCTCCACATAACGCGATTCGGCAACCTGACGGGGATGTTTGAACTCCACGCGGGAAGGCACAAAATCGTCCCCCAGCAGACCGCGCAGAATCATAAACGTCGCCACCATCTCCCGCTCACTGAGCATCGGCACATCGTCGCGATGGTAGTCGTCGGCATCCATCAGCATCACCACCTCGCCGTGTTCAACGCGCATATCGTGCTCGTAGAACGCAAAGCTGAGTTCGACGAAGTGGTAGGCCAGCTTCAGCGCCTCGCGCATGGTCGAGGCGCTCATCAAGGCGTAGCCGTACAGGCCAAACAGGCTGAGCGGGTAACAGCTTCCCACGTACAGACCAATACCGGGATCGCCGCAGACCTGGCGAAGATTGCGCAGAAAAATCAGCTCCTGACTGAGGCTGACATGCTGCTCGGGGCGCTCCAGAATCGACAGCGACAGCCCGGTGCCCGCCAGGGCCTGAGCCACGGTTATGCCCTCGCTTCGCAGCCGCTGCAAGGGTGCCAAAACGGTTTTTGCGGAATGATATTTCGGTTTCATAAGCGTCTTTATATTTACTTCACACTCACGCCGATGTCCACTTTTCGCAATCACCTGTCCGTTTTTCGCATTCCCGAAACTTTCCCACAGGATTACTTTTTGTCTCGACGTTCAGCGCTGTGCTCGCAGCGTCGGCCAAGCCTCACAAAAAAAATTATAGGAGCAAGACCATGTCAGACACACCGAAAATCCTTATCTATGGCGCCAGCGGTTACACCGGCAAACTCGTTGCCGAGTGTCTAGCTCAGCGCAATCTGCCGTTCTACTTCGTCGGTCGCAACCAGCAAAAACTGGAAGATGCGCTGGCCATTGTCGAAGAGCGACTGGGCCACAAAGCCCCGGCCACCATCGTTCGCGCCAACAACGACAAAGCCGAACTGGCCCCCCTGTTTGAAAAAGTCGAAGTCGTGATCAACGTTGCCGGCCCCTTCATGCAGCTCGCCTGGCCAGTTGTCGAAGCCTGCCTGGAAAACAACTGTCACTACCTCGACACCACCGGCGAGCAAGATTTTGTTATCGCGGTACGCGACAAGTACGGCAAAGCCTTTGCCGAGAAAAACCTGCTGCTGAATCCCGCCAACTCCTACATGTGGGCAGCGGGTGCACTGGCGGCTGAAGTCGTGCTGGAAACCGAAGGCGTCGACACCCTGGACATCACCTACCAGATCAACAACGCACTGCCTTCACAAGCCTCAACCAAATCCTTCCTGCGCATGGTGAACAACCCGCAGTACATGATTAAAGACGGCGAAATGGTGGAATGGCAGGGCGACCGTCACTTTACCGTGAGCGTTCCCCACCTGTCGCAGCCCGTGCTGGCATTGCCGTGGAGCGGCGGCTGTGAACCCGCTTGGTACGAACACGACGACCGCGTGCGCAACTGCCGTGTACTGACCGCCTTCGGTGACGAAATCATCGAAAACGTGGTAGCGGTTATCCACCGCTTCCAAGAAGAATCCAAGGGCATGACCCAGGAACAGAAAGAAGAGCTGACCAACCGCTACGGCGACGAAATGACCCCCGCCGAACCGCCGAAAGACTGCCGCGATCTGCACCGCACCGTCATCACCTGTATCGGTCAGGGTCGTCAGGTCACTACCGTGTTCCCGCTGTCACTGAACGCGCCCTACACCTTCACCGGCGAAATCTGCGCCGAAGGTGCCGAGCGTCTACTCAACGGCCAACTCAAAGCCGTCGGCTTCCAAAGCGCCACCGGCGCCTTTGGTCACCGCGAGCTGCTCCAGCGATTCCACGAACTGGGCTACACCAACCTGCCCGGGTAAAACAACTCGAGCAAAACAAAAAGCCCCGCGTCAGCGGGGCTTTTTCGTTGGGTGGAGTATTTGGCAGGGTCTCCGGAGCAAGATAGTTTCACTGCTTCGTGCCATAGGCCTTTTTAATTGCACTTGATACATAACCCCCCACCGTTTTACAAATCACCCCCATCCCCTAACGCCACCAATAACGGTAAACTTGTGATTATGAGTTTTGTACAACTATGCGTAAGGTCGCCCAAAAGGGTGCAGCAACTCATTTTTTGGGCCTTGTTATATTTATTACCCATAAGCATCTTTTAACAACCTCAGCATCGCCTTACTAACTATTTCTATAAGTAGGCTTTGTAGTTCCCCCGTTTTGATGGATACCTTCTGATGCCTCAGGAGGTGTAGTGGCATAGTCAATTTGGCCACC
>NZ_CFHTQA010000019.1:0-62073 GCF_984394615.1 Spongiibacter sp.
AATCGTCCACGCCTGTTGCTGCTCGACGAGCCGCTGTCCGCGCTGGACGCAAAACTGCGCGAGCAAATGCAGATTGAGCTGATCAACTTGCAGAAAGAGGTCGGCATCACCTTTGTGTATGTCACCCACGATCAGGGCGAAGCGCTGGCGCTGTCACATCGCATAGCGGTGATGGAGCACGGCGAAATCAGTCAGGTCGACGAACCCTCAGTACTGTACAGCTGCCCGGATAACCGTTTTGTGGCGGATTTTATCGGCCAGTGCAATCTGCTCGACGGCAAGGTCATCGAGCAAGACGGTGAACGAGTGCGTATTGCGCTGGCGGGGCTCGGTGAGATGACCGTGCCCACCAACGAGGAAATCGACTTTCTGCCCGGCGATGCCTGCGCGCTGACACTCCGCCCGGAGAAAATCCGTCTGGCACGAGAACTGCAATGCGGCGACGACGAATTCCATGTGCGCGGCGAGGTGCACGACATGCTCTATCTGGGCGACGTCACGGTGTACATCATTGAAGCTGACGGTGTGCGTATTGAGGCGCTGCTGGCCAACAGCGCTCCCGGCCGCACCCGCCTGTTTGAGCCCAGTGATACCGTTGAACTGTGCTGGCGTTACGACGCCGGACACCTGGTGCGCTAGCGTGAAGAACCTTTCTGCCAAGCTGGGGCGCGCCCTGCTGTCGCTGCCCCCGGCGGCCTATTTGCTGCTGTTTTTCGCACTGCCGACGCTCATGATGCTGTTGGCTTCTTTCCGGTATCCCGGCGACTATGGCGGTCTCGCGCCCTGGTATTACCTGGACGATGGCGCGCTGAGTTTTGACCTCACCACCGAAAATTGGGCGCGACTGTTTGAGTCCACCATTTACCTCAGCCTGTTGATCAAGTCGCTGGGCTTTGCCTTGCTGACCACCGCCATCTGCGCCGTGATGGCCTACCCCCTGGCACTGACCATCGCCCGCAGTCCCAAGAAATACCGCGACCTGCTCCTGCTGCTGGTGATTCTGCCGTTCTGGAGCAACTTTCTGGTGCGCATCTACGCCTGGATGATTATTTTCAGCCCCCAGGGTGCCCTCACTGTCGCCCTTAACACCCTGCTGGAAAGCGTCGGCCTGCCCACCGTCAACCTGATGTTCAGCAGCACCGCCGTTATCACCTGCCTGGTGTATGTCCACCTGCCCTTTATGGTGTTGCCGCTGTACGCCAATCTGGAAAAACACGATCCGGCGCTGCTCGATGCCGCCCGCGATCTGGGCGCCAGTCGCCACCAGTGCTTCTGGAAAATCACCTGGCCACTGAGCTTGCCCGGCCTCTATGCCGGCAGCGTGCTGGTATTCATTCCCTCCCTCGGCATGTTCGCCATCCCCGACCTGCTCGGCGGCACCGAGGGCATTATGATCGGCAATGTCATCAAGCAGCAGTTTGTCGAGGCCCGTGACTGGCCCTTTGGCAGTGTGCTGTCGCTGGTGCTGACCGCCTTTACCCTCCTGCTGGTGCTGGTAGCCGGCCGCGCGGGCAAGGCCTCGGGCGGCAAGGAGGCGCGCTGATGAAACACAATGCCCTGCTGGTCAGCGCCACCCTGATGGTCTATGCCTTTTTGTATCTGCCGCTGATGGTGGTCGTGCTGTTCAGCTTCAATGATTCCAAGCTCAACGCCGAGTGGGTGGGCTTCACCCTGAAATGGTATGAACAGCTTTTCGATAATCCCGCCATGCTGAAAGCGGCGATGAACTCGCTGATTATTGCCACAGTTAGCGCGCTGTTGGCCGGCATTCTGGGCACACTGGCGGGCATTGCCATTCACCGCTTCCGGCAAAAGTGGCTGTCGGCACTGGTACTCGGCCCGGTGGCGATGCCCGATATTCTGATTGGCGTGAGTTTGCTGCTGATGTTCATGCTGATGAATATCAGCCTGGGTATGGTGTCGATTATCCTCGCCCACGTCAGCTTCAGTATTGGGTTTGTTGCACTGGCAGTGCAGTCGCGTATGGCGGGCATGGACGACAGCCTGATTGAGGCCGCCCGGGACCTGGGCGCCACACCGCTGCAAAGCTTCCGCCTGATTACCCTTCCACTGCTGATGCCCGGCATTATCGCCGGCATGATGATGGCGTTCACGCTATCTATCGACGATTTTGTTGTGACCTTTTTTACTGCGGGTGTCGGCAGCTCAACCCTGCCCCTGGAGATTTACTCCATGGTCAAGATTGCGGTCACGCCCGAAGTTAATGCGGTATCGACACTGCTGATGCTGTTGACGCTGATTCTGATCACCGCGCTTTCCCGCTTTTCGCCGCAAACGCTGCGAATCTAACCCGAGGATACACACCGTGAAATCCCTGCTGCGCTCTCTGCTGTTCAGTCTGTCCGTCGTCGCGGTGCCGGTTTCGGCCGCCGACAAAACCCTTCACCTGTTTAACTGGAACGACTATATCGCCGACGAAACCGTCGCCCGCTTTGAGTCCCAGTGCGGCTGCACCGTGGTGCAGGACTATTTTTCCGCCACTGAGGAAATGATGGCCAAGCTACTGGCTGGCGGCGGCGACTACGACATTGTCATCCCGACCCAGAATGCGGTTGAAGCGCTGATTGCCCAGGGCTTTCTGCTGCCGCTGGACAAGAGCAAACTGGACCGCATCGGCAATTTGTCACCCGGTTTTATGAACAAAGCCTACGATCCCGGCAACGTGTACTCGCTGCCCTATGCCTTCACCACCACGCTGGTCGGTTATAACGAGCAAAAGCTGGCCGAGCTGGGCATCGACCCCAGCGACTGGTCGGTGATCTTTGATCCCGCTGTGCTCAGCAAGATCAAAGGCAAGGTCACGGTGATGGACGATTCGGAAGAGCTGTTCGCCGCTGCCCTGAAATACCTGGGCTACTCGATTAATGACAACAACGAAGCGCACCTGAAAGAAGCCCAGCAGGTCATTCTCAAGGCAAAACCCTACTGGGCGGCGTTCAACTCATCGAGCTACATCAAGGAATTGACCGTCGGCAATATCTGGGTAGCCCACGGCTATTCCAGCGACATGTTCCAGGCACGCGCTGACGCGGCCGATGCCCAGCGCGACTTCAGCGTTGGCTTTGTGCTTCCCAAACAAGGCGCGGTGCTGGCACTGGACAATATGGTCATCCCCAAGAAGGCCCGCAGCCCGGAACTGGCCCACCAGTTCATCAACTTCATGCTGGCCCCGGAAAACGCGGCTGAGCTGAGTAACATCGTCGGCACCGGCAACCCCAACGCCGCTGCCCAGCCGTTTATCGAACCGGAAATTCTCGCGATCAATGCGATCTTCCCCAGTGAAGAACAACTGGCGCAGCTGGAAACCGTCGCCGCCAAGAAATCCCGCGAGCGCCGACTGGTCAGCCGTTTGTGGACAGAGGTAAAAGTCCGCTAAGTCGCCCCAGCGCCAACGAGAAGGCCCGCCACTGTGCGGGCCTTTTTATTCCGCATGCTGGAAGCCATTCCGACGAACTGCTGCTAGACTGAATTGGCGCCAACGGATGGCGCCCTACATTATCATCGTGAAACCAAAAGGACTTGTGCCATGCATACTCTTTCCCTGACACGCATTACTGCCCTGCTGACCCTGGTGATTGCCTTGCTGGGCGGTGCCAGCTTTACTCACGCTCTCGACGTCAACCGCGCCTCTGCAGAAGAGTTGACCGAACTCAAGGGTATTGGCCCCAAACGGGCCGAAGCCATTGTGCGCTACCGGGAGGCTAACGGGCCGTTTGCCAGCCGCGAGGCCCTGCTCGCCGTTCCTGGCGTCGGCCCCAAGCTGCTGGAAGATAACGCGGCGATGATCGAGCTGGGCTCAAGCTCCGCAAGCAAAAAATAGCGTACTGCGAGTTTCGCGTGCCCTCGCCGTGGGGGCACGCGAAGTCCGGAGGCTGCTGAGTGAAAAGATGGCTCAGCGGGGCGTAATCGAATAGTTCTTGCGCGGAAAATGCACATGCAGACGCCCGAACTGCGATGTATCGCGGGCAACAATAATCCGTGTATCAGTGACAGCGGCCAACTCTCCGCTGACCGGCACCAGGCCGTAATCCTCTGGCGCCACGTTTACCGTTGTGCCCAATGCCACCGGCAGGTCGTCGATACTGGTCGGCACGGCCACAGGCTCCGCATCGCGGGCGGCGGCAAAGGCCTCACCTTGAGAGATCTCCCGGCGATGACCCTGTCCAATCTCCGCGACACGCGCAAACCACGCCGTCACAACGGAGGGTGCCACCAGCGCGCGGCGGCTGACGTTCGCGTGCAACCAGAGTGGGTGGTATACCGACAGGTCCACGATGGACGGCGCATCACCACTCAGCCAGTCCTGATGCTGCAAGCGCGACGCCATTGCCGAAAACAGCTCGCTTAACACCTCTTTGGCACGTTCAGGGGTTACGCGACTGACTTTCCCGCCTTTTAGCAGGCTCGCCCGGTCTTTCATAAAACGGCTAACCCCGAAAGGGCCGAAGGCCATCAACATCGTTGTCAACGCACGCAACTTGGGCACCGCCACAATCGCCGAGAAGAACGCCTCACCTTCCGCCAGTGATACGAGCGACTGGTCCGCGTCATTCAATCCATAGGGCGACAGCGCCTGACAAGCCGTGCGCTGCGCGACTTCCTCGGCAATCACCGCCGAATCGCAGAAAATATCCGCACCGCACTGCGCAACAGGAATGCGGCGATATCCTCCCGCCAGCGGGTCAACATTCGGCCGGGGTGGCCACGGCGGCGACAACAGCGACTGCCACTCGCTATGGGTCACACCAAACATCAACCGCACTTTCTCCGCGTAAGGCGAGCGGTCGTAGTGGTGCAAAATAAACGCATCTGTCATTGTCATAGCTCCTCTTGGGCATTCGCTGCATAGCCGGTATCGGCCTTTTTAACACAGTAGAGAGACGTGTACGGCGGTCACGCGTCACAGCGATGTGCCTGCGGACAATTCTCCCTCGCCAGGGACAACCCCGGACTCGATACCGATAAGCGCGACAAGGCTGACCCGCGCTTGATCCAAATCAGCGCCCTCCCTCAAGCCGCGTTCTACAGTGACGCAATACCTGCAAGGGAGGAGCAACTGTGAACTACAAAAAAATGGCGGGCACTGCCGCAGTCTTTGTGTTTGCCGACCAACACGCCAACAAACCCGTTGAACGCCAGGGTGAGATATGGAGCGAGGAAGAACTTCACCTCAATACGCTTCCCGCCGAGCTGAACCCTAAACCCAGCATGGCCAGCAGCCTGGCACTGGAAGGACTGGAGAGCTACGACCCGCCGCGCCACGGCGACCTGCGGGATGTCAGCGCATTGAACGCCCGTTTTGTTTATATCGATGGCATCAAGGGCTGGGTAGAAGTCGCAACCACCGCGGGGGGCTGACTGAGCCCTTTGCCTAGTTGCCTCACACCGCCGCTAGATCAATGTCGACAGCGGCGAATACTGTTTCGCCGACATGGCGTTCGACAATGTGGGGAATGCTACAGCAGTGACTTTTCGATACGACGACAGCTACCTGAACATTCATGCCAATCGCTTTGCATACGTCACAACTAAACGACGTGGCGGCTTCAGGCGGCTGATACCACCACGACGGACCAACATCGTCACGCTACCGAAACGGCATCCATCTAACCCCCGTCGACATTGAATCCGGTGGTCGTCGGCGGGCGAATCTGACGGCCAACACCATCAGGCAACACTGTCTTGATATCTTGACGAACACGTTCCAGCAAGGGCCCACGCAAGCTTCCAGCAGCGCGAACAGGAAGTCACGCTGGACGACACAGCCTTTTATACTCGCGCCACCATCGCGGTTGCCGAAACAGGCAGTATCGGTGTGGACAGTCACGTCGCCGCAACACACAAGCTCTATCTCTGTGATCACCTGTACCTGGGAATCACGGAGCACAACATCGTGCGTTACTTGCACGATGCATTGCGCATTGCCGGGAACACGGGCGCGCGCGCCTTCCACTTGATTACCGGCCCATCGCGCACCGCCGATGTCGAGCAGACGATTCAAATCGGCGCGCATGGCCCCAAACAGCTTACCATCATGATCTATCGCGATGACTCATAAGCCCCCCATCTGATACCCCGTTGACGCAAAAGGTCATTGGCCCACTGAATGCATCTCGATAAACTTTGATACACACGATTTTCCGATTGATAATCGCGCTGCCGACGATCACCGCCTCGGCGGACGGTCACGGCCGAGCAAGGATTCCGTATGGCATTACGACTGATTGGTGACCTTGGCGGCACCAACTGTCGCCTCGCATTAAGCGAGGCCGGTGGGGCACCCGAACAGCTATGCAGCTTACGCGCCGCAGATTTTCCGACGCTGGAGGAAGCCGTACAGCACTACCTTGATGAAGTGAAAGCCAGTCCCGACGAAGCCTGCCTGGCCGTGGCCGGCCCGGTCAGCGAAACCCGCTTTCAGATGACGAATGTGGATTGGCAGTGCGACCGCCTTGCTCTGCAACGGCAATTCGGCATCCAACAGCTCGCCTTCATCAACGACTTTGAAGCCATCGCGCTGTCGCTTCCCGCCCTGCAAGACGCCGACCTGATGACGCTGGGCGGCAGTATTGATCTCTCTGCACCGATGGCCGTACTCGGTCCGGGTACCGGCCTGGGCGCCGCGCTATTGATCCCCTGCGACGGACACTTCAAAGCCATCTCTACCGAAGGGGGACATACGAGCCTTCAAGCGGAAAATGAGATCGAGCAACAGGTTTTCGCGTACTGGCGAGAACAGGGTATCCCGCTTTCCAGAGAGAGCTTCCTGTCGGGCATTGGACTCTACCGGCTGTATCAGGCGATCGCGCATATCAGCCATCAGCCTCTGCGCGCGAATAATGGCGGCGACGTCAGTGCACTGGCGGAAGCGGGAGACGCAACAGCCTGTCATGCCATTGCGATGTTTATGGGCTTGCTGGGTAGCGCCGCGGGGGATCAAGCCTTGGGTAGCGGCGCGCGGGGCGGGATTTTTCTGGCCGGGGGAATTCTGCCAAAACTGCGGCAACATCTGGCCAACAGCGATTTCCGTCAGCGTTTCGAGAACAAGGCGCCGATGGCGCATTACCTCCAGCCGATCGCCGTCCGGCTGGTCCTGCACGACAACCCCGGCCTGCTGGGCGCCTCGCAGTACACACTGCCCTGACGTCAGCCCCGTGCCGCGCTCGACTCGCGAACAACCAGCTCGTGCGGCAGTACGATACGCGAATCCGCAGGCGTATTGCCCGCCAACATCGCCAGCATCATGGTCATGACCTGCTCACCAATGCGGTTACGCGGCTGGTGTACGGTGGTCAGTCGCGGATGGGTATAGGCCGCGAAGCCGATATCATCAAAGCCCACTACCGACATGTCACCGGGCAGGCTTAAGCCCGCTGCGTGGCAGGCCTGCATCGCGCCAATCGCCATCTCATCGTTCGCGCAAAAGAGCGCTGTCGGCGGATTCGCCGCCGCCAGTAAGGCCGCGGTGCAGTCATAGCCTGAAGCAAGGGTAAAATCTCCCTGCTTGATCAGTGCGGGCTCCACCGTCAGCCCCGCCTCTTTCAAGGCTTGCTCATAGCCTTGCAGGCGATCTTCACAAAGCGGTGATTCACTCGGGCCGTTCACGTAGGCAATGCGTTGATGCCCGAGCTCAAGAAGATGATTGACGGCATCTCTGGCCGCCGCGACGTTATCAATGCACACCGTGGGCACCGGAATTTCACCGTGGTACTCACAGGCCATAGCGAATGGCGGCCAGTCGGGGTCGAGAGTCTTGCGCCCTTTTCGATAGCGGAATGGGATATTGCGTCCCAGGCAAATCACGCCATCGGCCTGCCGCTGGGAGACCAGATCGGCATAGGCCTGCTCCCGCTCCTGCTCTCCCTGCGTATCCCCCAGCAGAATACGGTATTGATGGCGACTGGCGACCCGTTCGATACCTTGAATAATATTGGAGAAGAAGGGGTTCGCAATATCCGGCACCAGCACAACGACCATATTGCTACGGCGACGGCGAAAATTCCGGGCCAGAGTATTGGCAACGTAGCCGCTGGTTTCCACCGCTTCCATAACCTTTTTACGGGTCTTTTCCGACACCTTGTCCGGCTCGGCCAATGTGCGAGAGACGGTGGCAATCGACACCCCCGCCATCTTCGCAACATCCTTTATCGTTACCATTCAATCACTACTCTGCAATCATTCTTTATGCTGGCGACGATCGCGCCACCACACCAGACCAAACACCGGCAGCAGCAACAGGGGAAGTATCGCTACGGCTTGAAAAGACTCCACCGAGGCATAACGCAATACGGCGTCCAGTTCCTCTCCACCGAGGGTCGACAGCCGCGCGACACCGCCAGCGGCCTCTATTTTAGCGCTGTCAAAAATCGCGCCCATCTGCGGCAGTACAAACTGTATCGACAGGCCTGCGGCAAAGCCGGTCAGCCCTAAAAACAGCGCCCCGCCTTTCGGGTAACGCTCGCTGACCACCGACAGCATGGTCGGCCAAAAATAGCACACTCCCATCCCCCATACCGTCGCAGACAGGAAGGCCGTCAACGGCGATGTCGACAAGCTCAGGCCGTACAGCCCCAGCGCCGCGAAAATACAACCGAAGAACAGCAAGCCAACGGAAGAGATATGCTTGGCAATCGCACCGGCAAAATGGCGCATGACAAACATCAGCATACTGACATAAATCAGTACCAGAATGCCCGGCATCCCCACAATATTGGTCAAGGACAGATCAACCCACTGCCCCGGAGCCAGCTCCGCAGCCGCAGTGATCATCATACAGAAGAACCAGATGAAATAGCCGGGAGCCCGGAACAGCTCCTTGAACATATCGCCGTAGGACACGCCTGACTGCACGCGTTCGGAAACGGGAAACTGCGTAGACAGGGTGAGATAGGCAAGCCAGCAGGCCGGCAACACCAGCATCAGCAAATTGACCTGCCAGGGCAGACCCAGCTCGACAAACGCCAGTCCGGCAATGCCGCCCACCACAATACCGGCTGGCCACCAGGCGTGCAGAATATTCAGTCGATGGGTCTTTTCCTCGGGATAGACCGCCGTAACCATCGGGTTGCTGGCAGCCTCCACCGCGCCCCACCCCAAACCGGTTAACAGGAAGCCGGCAAAAATCAGCCAGTAGCTGAGCATGGAAACCGGCATAAAGGACACCGCCAGTACCAGCGCACTGCCGATAATATAACCCAGCGCCGAGAAAAGCAGCATGACGCGCATACCAATACGGTCAACCAGTGCACTGCCAAATAACAGGGTCAGAGCGAAGCCGATAAACGTTGCCCCCAGTACCTCGCCGACCAGCCCCGCCGAACGCGCCAGATCCAACTGATTGAATAAATCGTTTTGAATGTCGGAGGCGATGCTGGCGCGCACAGCGAACCCCAGACCAATCATAAAGATCGACAGATTCCCGACCAAAAATAGACGTTTGCGATCCAGTGCATCGCTCATGTGGTGATTTCCCCGTTATTAGTATGTAGACGTCGCCAGCCCGCTAGCTCAAGCCCAGGACTCGGCGATTAAAAACCTCGTCACTGCCAACACCGGCAAAATCGTCAAAGGCGCGGTCCGTCAGTCGTATCATGTGATCGCGAATAAATGGCGCGCCCTCCCGCGCGCCATCCTCGGGATGCTTCAGGCAGCACTCCCACTCCAGTACCGCCCAGCCTTCGTAGCCGTATTGAGCCAGCTTGCTGAAAATCCCTTTGAAGTCGACCTGTCCGTCGCCCAGAGAGCGGAAACGACCGGGACGATCGACCCAGGCGTCATAGCCGCCGTAGACCCCGCTTCGACCATTCGGGCGAAACTCGGCGTCCTTCACGTGAAAAGCTTTGATGCGCTCGTGGTACAAGTCGATAAAGGCCAGATAGTCGAGCTGCTGCAGCAGCAGGTGGCTGGGATCGAAGAGGATATTCGCGCGCGGATGCTGATCCACGGCCTCCAGAAAACGCTCAAAACTGGCGCCGTCATGCAGATCTTCACCGGGGTGAATTTCAAAACAGCAGTCCACCCCTGCCTCATCAAAGGCGTCCAGAATAGGCCGCCAGCGTTTACCGAGTTCTGCAAACCCGCTGTCAACCAGCCCGGCCGGACGCTGTGGCCACGGGTAGAAGGTTTGCCACAACAGGGCGCCGGAGAAGGTCGCGTGCGCCGTTAACCCTAAGCGCTGACTCGCCTTCGCGGCCAGCATAAGCTGGTCGACCGCCCATGCCTGACGCTCGGCGGGCTTGCCGCGCAATGCCTGCGGCGCAAAGCCGTCCATCAGTTCATCGTAAGCGGGATGCACGGCAACCAACTGCCCCTGCAAATGCGTGGACAACTCGGATATCTCCAGCCCCGCCGCGTTGACCTGGCCTTTCAGTTCGTCACAGTAATCCTGACTCTCCGCCGCCAGAGACAGATCGATAAGATTGCGCTCAAAGCTCGGCAGTTGAATCCCCTTGTAGCCGAGTTCAGCGGCCCATCGGCACAAGCCCTCCAGCGTATTAAAGGGCGGCTCAGCACCGACAAACTGAGCAAGAAATATAGCCGGACCTTTCATAGCTGATTCTCCAACGCCATCAAGGCGGGTAAGCGGTGCCATTTCTGATCAGTGCTTGCGGCGCTGACCGTCGCTTCAATAAAACGCATACCGCGCAGAGCATCGACGATGTCAGGGACATCGCTCTCGATCGCCGTTGCGGCCCGGCCTTCCAGCCGCGCGCGAATCTGGCCCGCAAAATTACGGTAGTGGTTGGCGAAGGCTTCGAGATAGCCCTCGGGGTGTCCGCCGGGCGTGCGGCAATTGGCGAGCGCAAGCTCCGTCAGGCCCGGACCGCCCGCACGTAACATCTCGGTGGGGCGATCAATCCACTTCAACCACAAGGTATTGGGCTCGTGTTGCTGCCACTCCAAGCCGCCTTTTTCACCATAGATTCTGAGCTTCAGATTATTCTCTTCACCGGCGCAGATCTGGCTGGCAATCAACACCCCGCGCGCGCCATTCTCAAACCGCAGCAGGACCGTGGCATCGTCATCCATTTGCCGACCGTCTACCACGGCATTCAAGTCGGCGCAGATTTCGCAGATCGCCGTACCGGCCACATATTCACTGAGCTGAGCGGCATGCGAACCGATGTCGCCAACACAGCTACTGACACCCGCCTGATTGGGGTCGAGACGCCATGCCGCTTGTCGGCTATGGGCCTCGATGCCCGCCTCCGCCAGCCAGCCCTGGGGATACTCCACCAGCACTTTTCGCACACGCCCGAGCGCGCCCGCAGCGATCATACTGCGCGCCTGCTTGATCATCGGATAACCGGCATAGGTGTGGGTCAGACCGTAGAGCAAACCGCTTTGCTGAAGGCTTGCGGCAAGCTGCTCGACTTCGTCCAGCGACTTGGTCGCAGGTTTGTCGCTCAGCACATGAAAGCCATGTTCAAGCGCCGCCTTGGCAACCGGAAAGTGACTGTCGTTCGGGGTCACAACGGCGACAAAATCCATGCGCTCCCCGTCGGGAAGCGCGGCTTCGCCTTGCATCATCGCCCGATAGTCGGGGTAGACCCGCTCGGCGGGCAAATGCAAGGACTCGGCAGTTTCCCGACTCCGCTCGGGGTCTCGGGAGAAAGCCCCGCAAACCAGCTCAACCTCACCATCAAGACGTGCCGCCAGACGATGAATAGGACCGATCATCGAGCCGGGGCCACCCCCGACCATCCCCATACGAATCTTGCGACGCATCATTCGCCTCCCTCATCACTCGCGACCGCCTCGGCGTCGGCCTGCGGTTCAGCAGCGCCGCGCACCCAGTGCATGGCCTTGACGAGAAAGGCCTGATACATCGGCAATTCATAGGTATAGGGCTGATGACCAATGGCACTGTAGAACACCCGCCCTTCAGCCAGCTTGTGCCGCCAGGCAATGGGGTGCTCGCCCTCCATGTGGTCGTTACCGAAGAAGTTTTCGCCCTTGATGCGGTAAGAGTCCTCGTCGAGGGTCAACAGAATTTCATAACCTTTATCACGCGGGTTATTGGCAAAGGCGTACCACTCTTCCTTTTCCACCGTCCATCGCGCGGGCAGATGATCGGTAACGGCCAGAGTGTCATCGGCCACAAGGACATCGGCATCCTGAAACTGCGGGTGCATGGTGTGACCAATAAACTGTGCGCCCAGCAGGGTGTCGCCATACCAGGACCACAGGTAGCTATGGTCGCCGCCCGAGGCATGAATCCCCAGCCAGCCGCCACCACTTTCCAGCCACTGTTTCAGTGCCGCGCGTTGCGGCTCGGTCAGCACATCACCCGACACATTGTTCCAGATAATGAAATCGAACTGTTCAAGCAGCTCTGGAGAATGCACGGCCGCATTATCCGTGAGGTACGCTTCCCAGCCCTGCTCGGCGATCAGTTTGCCCAACACGCGCTTGGCCACGGGAATCGCATCTTTATGAATAAAGCCGTTGGTCTTGGTGAATACCAGCACCGCCGGCTTGCTGAAGGTCGGCAAGGTCGGCGGCATGGTGTCATAGTCGTAGCGCGGAAAGACTCCCATAGACCGGAGCTGGTAGTACGCCGTTCCGCCAAGCAGGAGTACGACGGCCAGCAGCGTCCAAAGGCTGCGCTTTATCCAGAGTTTCATTGTTGAAATACACCTCGTGAAAATCGCGTGGAAACGCTCACAAATTCCCTGCCTGCATCTGCTTCACCGCGTAGTCGCAGGCGCGCGCGGTCAGCGCCATGTAGGTGAGCGATGGATTGACGCAGGATGCGGAGGTCATGCAGGCGCCGTCTGTCACAAACAGATTGGGCACATCGTGGGCCTGGTTATGGCCGTTGAGCACCGACTCGGAAGGGTCCGCACCCATGCGCGCTGTTCCCATTTCGTGAATACCCGCGCCCATGGGACTTTCCACCTCTTCCTGCGGCATGATCCAAACCGAACCCGCCGCCCGCATCAGACGCTCACTCTGTGCAACCGCGTCCGCCCAGAGCTTGTATTCGTTGTCTCGCCACTGGGCGTCGAAGACCACTTGGGGAATGCCAAAACGGTCTTTTTTGCTGGGATGTAAGTAGAGGCGGTTGCGCTTGTCAGGCAGCGCTTCGCCAAACGGCGTGAGCACCCAAATCCAGGGACCGGGTTTTCTCAAGTCGTTTTTGAGGTCGGCACCAAAGCCTTTGCGGTGGTAACTGGTTTTCCAGTTCAGGCGCACGATATTGGCTTGCATGCCATAGCCCCGCAGGAAGTCAGTACCTTCCTCCTGCCCCGGTAGATTGCGGAAGCGCGGGATGTAGCAGCCATTGGGGCGGTTGCCGTACCAATAGCTGTCCATGTCATCGAGGAATATCCCCATCGACGCATTGCCGTGCACGTGGTCCATCAGATAATGGCCCAATGCCCCGCTGCTGTTTGCCAGGCCATTGGGCGCCTCATCGGAGGCAGAGTTGAGCAGTAACTGGGTACTGCCCACCGTGGACGCGCAGAGAAAGACCAGTCGCGAGCGAAAGCGCAGTCGCTCACCCGTTTTACTGTCGATGACGCGCACTTCGGAAATTTTTCCGCTGTCGCGATCAACGATCAGCTTTTCCACAACCGAGTCGGGGCGCAGCGTCATATTGCCGGTCGCCCTTGCCGCAGGCAGTGTCGAGCTCTGCGAGCTGAAGTAGCTGCCGGTAGAGCAGCCTCGGTGGCAGGGACCGCAGTAGTGACACGACGCCCGGCCATTATGGTCTTCCGTGAGAATCGCCGCCCGCCCGATGGTCATTTTGGCGTCAGGGGCTTTGCGCTTTAAGCGACCGCGAATGGTTTCCTCAATTTTGTGCATCCCCATCGGTGGCAGGAATTCACTGTCAGGCAGCTCGTCCAGACCGAGCTTTTCACCACTGACACCGATAAAGTTTTCTACATAGCTGTACCACGGCGCGACATCCTCGTAGCCAATCGGCCACGGGGTGCCGTGACCATCGCGCTTGTTCGCCTCAAAATCCTGCTGACTCCAGCGGTAAGTTTGCCGCCCCCACAGCAGCGAGCGCCCGCCGACAACATCGGCACGAACCCAGTGGAAGGGCTTATCAGTCTGGTAGGGATTCTGCTGGTCGTTAACGAAAAAGTGGCGTGTCGCCTCGTTAAAGGCATAGGAGGTACTCTGTACCGGGTACTGTTCTTTATAGAGTTCCCGTGGCGGTTTGCCCTGAAACGGCAATTTCCAGTCGGGGGCGTGCTCGCCGAGATAGTCCACACCGTGACGCACATCGCGGCCACGTTCCAGCACCAGCACCTTCAAACCTTTTTCCGTCAGCTCTTTCGCGGCCCAGCCGCCAGTGATTCCCGAGCCGACCACAATGGCATCAAACTCATACTGCTTAACGTCAATCATCGCCATTCCTCAAATCATTACCGACATCCAGCTGCTGTCGTCATCGTCCAGCTTGCGGTGTCCATCAAATTTCATCGGCATGGCCTCGTAACGCAGCACCTGCGTGCCGCCCACCTCGGAGGTAAAGAAGCCCCAAATCGTCAGTTCTTTAAGCTGGCAGATAAATGGCGCATCGCTGACATACACCGGGATTTCGCCAAAGGCGTACCAGCTGGAATCAGAGGCCTCGCGCTCCAGATCGTCGAGAATGTCAACACGGGTCGATTCGGGCAGCTCATCGAACGGCTGCTGATACTGCTCCTGCACCGTGGTCATCAGTGCATTGAAGCCTTCCAGAAAGAGTCGGCGCTCGTCCTCGTTCAGCCATTCAAAGACCATCAGCTCGACAAAGCGCGGCACACCGGCATCCATCGCCCCCGGCGTTTCGGTGCGCGGAATAATCGTCTCGGTCAGCATGGCCAGCGTGCTTTTCTGCGCGGCCGTGAGGTACTCGACCTTGTGGTCAATATAGTTCGGTGCCGCCGCCAGATGCTGACGCTGCTCATGGGTCAGCGATACCCCCAACTGACTGGCACTCGCGCCTGCAATCAGCAGTGCGGCGCACTCAAGAAACTCTCGCCGGTTCATCCCCGTCCTCCTATTGCACTGCGCAAAAAACGCCACCAGGGCAGCGCCACCAAGGCTCCCACAAGCAGGCAGGCAAGCCACTGGTATTCCCAACTTCCGAAATAGTAGGCCGCCGCCTTAAACGCGCTGTAGCCGTAATAAATCGCGCCGAATCCCGTCAGGTGGTAAAGCTCATAAAACAGTGTTGCCGTCGCCCCGAGCAGCGCATACAGGTAGAGCGCCAGCGCGACCCCCAGCAACACGCGCGTGGGACGAATAGAAGAGGTCGCCATCGCAATGGGCTCCTTGTTCATTAAAATCTCAGCTCCAGTTCCACACCGGAGGTTCGCGGCGGCAGATTACCGACCAGAGTCAGCTGATTGGGCCGGTCGCTACCCAGGAACAGCGGCGCCGCCGAGAAGAACAGATCGCTGTTGTCTTCGAGGTTCTCCACAAATGCGGTGATCTTCACCTGCCCGCTGACATGCTCCCAGCCCAGTCGGACCGAACTGTTGGTATAGGCTTCGACAACATCCTCGTCATTGCCCAGACCACGGCGGTTAATTTCATCCGTCCAACTGGTTTGCAGCGAGGCCGTCAATCGTCCCCAGTCGTTCAGATCAATCAGGTAACTGGCCAGCAGCGATACCGCAAACTCCGGTGATGCAGGCAGCGTCGCGCCGGAGAAGTCGAAGGGGTTTTCGGCATCACAGCCCGGTGCCGGATCACCCTGCTCACGCACCGGATCATTGCCGCAATAACGGTCATAGCTGGCATCGGTCCAGGCAAAACCGCCCATCAGGCTGAAGCTCGCCGTCGGCATCCAGCGCACATCCATTTCCAGCCCTTGAATTGTCGCTTCGGCCGCATTCTCGGTAATGACACCGCCGGGGGTAATCTGGCTGACCTGCAGGTTCTGGTAGTCGTACATGTACAAGGCCATATTGGTCTGCAGACTCTGTTGCAAAAAGCTCGCCTTCCAGCCCA
The DNA here is from genome assembly GCF_984394615.1 of Spongiibacter sp. NCBI lineage: Bacteria > Pseudomonadati > Pseudomonadota > Gammaproteobacteria > Cellvibrionales > Spongiibacteraceae > Spongiibacter > Spongiibacter sp. The sequence continues at coordinate 15,976 of NZ_CFHTQA010000019.1, forward strand.
GCTCGATAGAATCCAGAAACTCGGGATCGACCGGATTCTGCAGCACCCCTTCATCGAGGGTTTCAATGCGCTGCGCCAGTCCCGGCTTGTAGCCGCGCGCGGCCTTCACATAGGCCATACCGCTTTCACTGTAGAACCAGCGCACACCCAGCTCGCCGGTGGTTTCTTCGAATGCCGCGTACTGGTTGATGTTCTCTTCCTGCACCAGCGGGAAGGTGCCGATGGGCGTTACCAGTGCGTTCACCGAGCTGTCGGTTTCGTTGGTGAATTCATCCCGGTTATGACGAATACCTGCCGACACCTCAATGTTGGGCAGCCCAAGCAGCTCGCCCAGATCCATATTCATATTGAAGAAGGCCGCCTTGCTGTCATCAACAATATGGATGCCATCAATCCGCACTTCGGCGGTAATCGGCATGGAGACGAAGTCCAGCCAATCGGGAAGGCCAACCGTTGAGGCCGACAGGTGACTGCGAACATCAATGGCCTGATTCCAGTCATCCACTTTGCGATAGGCAAAAAAGCCCAGCAACCAGTCGAAGCCGCTGGCGTTGGTAGACACAAAGCGCAGCTCTGCGGAACGGCGAACATCGCTGGGGTGCTCGGAAAGGCCATCGGTGATGGCTGCCTCGGTGCCGTCAAGGTCGAACACCGAGCGCCAGTCGCGACGCATCTCGCCGCCGACAAACACCACGTCCATACTGCCCAGCAAGGGCAGGTCTTCGAGCGACCAGGTGATGTCGCCCGACACCCGTGTAAAGTCTTCTTCGAAATTGCCAAAACGCTCATGCGCTGTGGAACGGACGATCGTCAGATCGTCGGGCAGCGACTCGGCCCCCAACTGCTCCAGCTCGCCGCTGTTCCTGGTGGCCCTCGAGGGCGAAAAAACGGTATTCGTGCCATTGGTACGATACTGGTACTTGATGGCCCGCAGACCAAGCGCGAGGGAATCCGTCAGCTGACTGGTCAGGTAAATGCGCAGAAAACGATCCTGCAGGTTGCCCGGATCGGCGTCATCGGGAGTCAGCAGATTGTTATAGGTACCGTCTTTCTCGCGCGCTACTGCCGCCACCCGCGCCAGCAAACGGTCGTCATCCTCACCGAGCAGCGGCATGTTCACATAGGCGCGCAGCTCCTTGGAGTTGAGATCCGTTTGCCGATAACTGCCGCCGACACCCCACTCCAACTCCGGCTTTCGCCATTTGGCGTTGATCGCGCCGGCGGTGGCATTGCGCCCATAGGCGGTGCCCGACGGACCGCGCACCACCTCAACGGCCTGAAGGTCGTAATACGGCTCGCCGCGCATATCCAAAAACATATCGTTCACATGGAAGGCCACTGGCGACGGGCCGTCGCGCGTGCGACTGATACCGCGAATAGCCACTTGCTCGCTGCCGGCCTCTTCCCCCTGCACCACCATGCCGGGCATGAGTTCAGCCATGCTGCGGAAATCCTGAATATTCTGCTCAGCAATCATTTCGCCCGAAAGCGCTGACACTGACCCCAGCACATCCTGAAGCGACTCGCTGCGTTTGGAGACGGTGACAACCACCTCTTCAATACGCAGTCCCGAATCCGTCACGTCGGGATAATCCTCAGCATGGGCAGAAATAAAAAACAAAAGCTGCAGCACAACGGCCACAATCAGTGAGTATTTTTGCATGGGTAAAGGTCTCCATACCCGTCGCCCAGCGCTTCCGCCTGGCGACTTCAACTATTATTATGTAATCGTTTACATAATAAGCAGAGATGGGGGCCAAAAACAAGCCCCGAATAGACGATTGGAGCCCTCGACACACATCTGGCAATGTGCGACTCCCCACCGATGGGCGATTCGCTGAATAGTACGACACCCAAACAAGGAGAAAGCAATGCGTTTTATCGTTATGGCCACACTATTCCTGCTCAGCTTAAGCAGTTATGCCGCAAGCCCAACGGTTGGCGAGCCGATGCCGTCGCTGGAGATTCGCGACAAGGGCGAACTCCACCTTAACGGCAAAGCGATAGACTACCGCCCCTGGGCTACCAGCTCATTGAATGGGGACTGGGCCCTGCTGCAGTACATGGCGGCGCGCCCCAAAGCCAGCAAAGTGAATCGCCACGTTGTCGACGCCGTCTCCGAGAAGCGCGCTCAAGGCGTAGCCGTTAATATTTTCAACATCATCAATGTTCGCGACGTGCCATTCGGCGCGACGGGATTCGCACTCGCCGAACTGGAGAACAATAAGCGGAAATACCCCGACAGCCCGCTGATTGGCGACATGGACAACGGTCGTCAGGCCTGGGAACTCAAACCCGGCGGCAGCGCGATTTTCCTCGTGGACCCCAAAGGCACGCTGCGTTTCTTCAAAGACGGCATTGTCAGCCAGCAAGAGCTGGACAGCCTGCTGACCCTCCTCCCGGCAGCGGATCAGTAAGCTCTCACTTACGGCGCCACCAGCTCGACCACCGGGCTTTCGCGCCAGCCATAGCGCACAGATTTTGAGGCTACCCGGTCGCCCGCTTTAACGGGTACCGGGTCACGATAGAGCAGCCAGCGCCCGTCATTGACGCGATACCCGACCGACGCTCCCTGCGTACCAGCGACTATACGGACCTCACTTTTCGCGGCCGTGTATTCCAGCTCAGGCTTCGCCGTTATCGGCGCCTGACCGCCCGGCCAGAAACGCTCGGCCATCTCGGACTCTTTCAAACTGCCCATATCAGGCACCTCGCGCTGCCAGTGATGCAGCGCCTGCCGCATACGCAGCAAAATCGGGCGATAGGCGGGCAACGATGCGATGTTGCGAACCTCATGGGGATCGAGCTGAGTATCGTAGAGCTCCTCGGGAGGGCGCGGTGCAAACCATTGTGCCTGCTCCGTATTCAACTCCCCCTTCCGCTCTGCCGCCCAGAGTGACTGCATACTGCCCAGATAGTCCCTGAACGCCAGCGGCTGGGCGCCAGGGCGGCCAGACTGGTAATTGCGGATGTACTTGTAGCGATGATCACGCACCGCCCGCTGGCGATCCTCGACCTCATCCATCCGATCTTTCGCGGCATAGATATAGCGCCGCGGGGGATGCCCCCGATCCAGAAAATCCTGCCCGTGCATAAAGGCCGGGGGAGCAACACCGGCCATTTTTAAAATCGTAGGCGCCAGATCCACGAAGCTGATCAAGCGTGAGTCCACCTGACCGGGCGATAACCCGCCGGGGCGGAACGCCTCAGGCCAGTAGATAATCATCGGCACATGCAGCCCCGAGTCGAACAGTTCGCGCTTGGCTCTGGGCAGACCATCGCCGTGATCAGACAGCCAGATAATAATCGTCGAATCCAGCAGCGCCTCTCGCTGCAAGGCAGTCATAATCTCGCCAACACGCCGGTCCATCGTCGCAATATTGTTGTACTGACGGGCAATGTCGCGGCGCACCGCAGGCGTATCAGGGTAGTAAGGCGGCACACTTACCCTCTCTTCGCTCACGGGTGATGGCTCACCCCAATGCCGGTATATCTGCATGGCCGCCATCAGGGCGTGAAGGCCACTGCGAGGCCAGCAGCAACGCGGGAACAGACCGGATTCATGGGTTTCCATGAAATTGTACATACCGAAAAATGGCCGCTGCGCGGGACGATCTCGCCAGCTCACCGGCGAGAAGAGGCTCGATTCCTGATCCCAGATCGTAAACGGCCCCGAGCCCGGCTGTGTTCCCGAAAACTGGTAGTCCAGCTTGTCATTCACATAGGTGTAGTAACCCGCGGCTCTCAACAATTCCGGAAAGGCCTTCAGGTCATGAGGGGGTACCGCGAGGTAGTCGCCACCAAGCCCGTCAGAAGCCCGCATATGCCCTGCTCCAAAACTGTTTTGATGAACCCCGGTAATCAGTGCAGCCCGGCTGGGCGCACAAACACCGGCGGTCGCAAACACCTGATCAAAGCGCACACCATTACTGGCCAGTGCATCAAGATTGGGGGTCTGCGCCAGCGAATCACCGAAGCTGTTCAGGCGCGGGCCAAGGTCCTCGGCCACCAACAACAGAATATTCGGGCGCGCCTGTGCCTGAGCGTTAACCGCGAAGAGCAAAAGCAGCATTGCCATCGAAAAAATGGAGAACTTGCGCATAAATCCTGAGCCCCCACGCCCAAAACAGGAGGACTTTCCGGTCTCAGGCTTGACATTATTATGTAATCGTTTACAAAAACATACTTCATCCCCATCACACAAAACAAGTCTATTGAGAAAGGAGAAGCCCTTACTGCAATACTCAAGCTCGCGAACGGCAGACAGGCGCCTCGGCGCCAGGCAAGCACACGTCGGCCTCATGCCAAATCGATAAAAGCCGCTGTATCACCGGTCAACGCAGTAATACGCGCAATGGCTGGCGGCGCTCACGAATTGGCGGCATTCCCCCTGACCCAAGCAAGCAACACCCCGCCTTCGCTTAACTGTGCTTATCAAAGACAGATGGACTGGCGGCAAAAATACCGAGCCTTGTCACGCTACTGTCCGCAGAGACACGAGCGAAAAGATGGCGTTCGTTTACGTTTTACTCATACCGGGAGTTTTTTGAGATGTTACGAACTTTATATATCGCGCGATTAACAACACAGCTCCGTCGTTTACGCCCTGTCGCGGCATCCATTGTGGCGGCCCTGTTACTCAGCGGCTGTGGCGGCGGTGCCAGCTCCAATGAGAGCTTTGAAAAGTTGATGACCGAAGGCTTCGACTTTGTGCAACTGGGACGTACACTACTGGCCGACCCCGACCTGCCTAAACAGGCTGCAGCTATCCCCAGTAACAGCAGCCGTTGCGTTCACTGTAACGATTGCATTGGCACTATTGAGAGCGACATGGGTATTCACTGCCCACGCTTTTCAGCACGATAACGAAGCCGCAAAGGACTGACGATGAAACTCGATGCCGTTCATCCCGATTTTCGCAAAGCCGCCAAATATTTTCCGAGCATGCCGCTTAATAGTCGACTAATGCGTGCGGTGATTCGCGGCTTGTCCCGCAGCCTGCCAGCGCCTAAATCCATCCCTGAGGTAACAGTAAGCGAAGCAAGGGCCGCTGGCGTTCCGCTCCTCGTCTATACACCGACCACCCCCCCAAACGGAGCCATGCTGTGGATTCATGGCGGTGGCTATGTAATGGGCTCTTACCGCATGAACGGGCCGGACTGCCTGCGTTATGCACGCAAGCTTAAACTGCTGGTTGTATCTGTCGACTACCGGCTGGCTCCTCAAACGGCTTTCCCCGGCCCTCTGGATGACTGTGCGGCTGGCTGGCAATGGATGCAGGATAATGCTGATTCGCTAAATATTCGGCGAGATCGGATTATTGTCGCCGGTCAGTCTGCTGGCGGCGGTTTGGCGGCAGCACTGGTGCAAAAGCTCTGCGATACCAGCCCGGTTAAACCGCTGGGCCAAGTCCTGTACTACCCGATGCTTGACGACCGAACTGTGCTGCGCAGTGATATACAGAATCTCAAACATTATGTCTGGAACCGCCATAACAATCTGCTTGGCTGGCGCGCCTATCTAGGCCAGGAGCCGGGAGGCAGTAGTGTACCGGAATACAGCGTACCCGCCAGGCGCAGCCACTTCGAGAACCTCCCCCCCACCTGGCTGGGTGTGGGAAGTATTGATCTGTTCTTCCAGGAAGACCTGCAATACGCAGAGCAGCTCCAGGCCGCTGGTGTTCCCTGCAATGTGGAGGTCGTAGAGGGTGGACCACATGCTTTCGATGCAATGGCACCAAAATCCCGACTCACGCGCGGCTTTATGCTGAGTCAATATCAATTCATCCGGCAGCTTCTCAGCAGTACCTGATATTACAGGCATAAAAAAACGCGACCTGCAGGCAGGTCGCGTTGTGAGATTGGCAGGCAGCGCTTAGAAGCGGTAACGCACGTCCAGGCCGTAGGTGCGCGGCGGACCGTACTGCTCGGTAATCAAACCCAGGCTTTGGAAGTTAATGCCAAAAGTCGGGTAGTCGTCATCAGTGATATTGTTCACCCAAAGCGAGACACTGAGATCGCCCTGCTTCACCGGGATATCCCGCAGGCTGAGACGGCCATTGACGATTAACCGCTCGTCCATCGGACTCAAGTCATATTGGTAGGGCTCCTCCCCGCCCATGCCATCACTGGTCACCGAACTCACAAAACCAATGGAGTTCCACTGGTCTTGCCAGGTAGCGTCGAGGAAAAGATTAAAGGCCCCGATAGACGTTGTGGCGAAGGTGTAATCCAAGCTGGCATTCACCTTATTGCTCGGTGAATTACTGCGCTTGGCAAGATCGTCGGCCTCAATACAGGTATTGGCATCGCAGGTATCGGGATACTCTTCAAAATCCCCGTGGATATAGGAATAACCCAGACTGACCACCATATTCTCTATCGGCGCGGCAGACACCTCCAGCTCGCCCCCCCAACGCTCGGCGCGGCCGGCATTGATGATCGTGGTGGTTGCCTGGCCACCCGGGGATATCGACACGGTACTCGTCTGCATATCATCGTAGTCATAAGCGTACAGCGAACCGTTCACGCGCAGCCGGTTTTGGAACCAGTCAGACTTCACACCAACCTCCAACTGCTTCATCAGCTCTTCTTCAAAGCCGTTATCGAACACTTCACCATTAAAACCGCCGGAACGATAACCGGTTGCATAGCGAACGAAGGCATTAAGCTGATCCGTTACATCGTAGGCAACGGTGGCGTTATAACTGAAGTTGTAAAAGTGATTATTGCGATTTGCCATCTGCGCGGGCGACAAGCCAAACGGAGTCAGGACAGCACCAAAATCATAGTCGATAGCCTTCTTCTCTTCGGTATAACGCAGCCCCACGGTTAGCGCGAGCCGATCACTTAAACTGGCAAAGCGATAGGTGCCCTGTGTATAGGCTGCACGCGCCGCGGTATTGAGCTCATATTTCTGGGCTTGGACACCCGCCAGCGGCGACGAGAAATTAGCTCGCCGATCGAACTTTGATTCGTCGCCAAACCAATACAGGCCCAACACATAGTCCAGTTGCTGAGTGGCACCCAGCCATTGGAGTTCTTGCGAGACCTGTTCGTAATTCGACAGCGTATCCTGCTTGGTGTGACCGGCACCGTTCAAATCGACAGCGTCCCACAGTACATCGACCCCAGGAAAGCTGGCTCCTCCGCTATTAGCGTAATACTGTAGCAAAGTAGCGTGTAAGTTATCGTTGTAGGCGCCGATCCCATTTGCATCGAGGCTGCTATCGATGTCGTCGATATCCCCAAAGACATAGGTTTCAATATCGCGATACGCCGTGATGGATTTGAAGGTGACGTCCCCCAGGAAACCTAGCTCACCGAGATTCCATTCTGCAGTAATCGCATGCCCGTTGGACTCATTCTCACTGGTTGGCGTGTCATCAGCCCAACCCCCATCCGGTCGCCCCTCGCCGCGAGCTTCAGCGCGTTCATACGCCGCTATTGTTTCATTGATCGACGGTATCCATCGCGCGGCGATCCGGGGATCTGCAACCGGATTCAGGTTAAAGCCCTGCGCTGCAGGCAACACCGTATTTCGCAGGAAATCAACGCGATTGGTGCCCTGCGTTGTCAGCGGTGTAAACCCCACCACTTTCTGCAGAGAGCCGTTCTCATCCAGCTTGCTGTAGTCATAGGCGTAGTCCACCACAAAGCTGTCGCTCAGATGCCAGCGCAGAGCACCGCGCCAGGCCCGGCGATTCAGGCTGTCGAAATCTCCGCCACCGGAGTAGTTGTCATAGAGGCCGTCCCGGTCTTTGAACATAAAGCTCACGGCGGCATCAAGCCGACCGGCGCCTTCGCCAATCTCACCAATCGAGTCAAAATCGACATTGGTCTTCAAGGTGCGGGCGCGGTAATTACCAATACCCACCGTAACGTCGGCGGCAAATTCACCCAAGGGCTTGCGGGAAATCACATTCAGCGCGCCCGCCGTGGAGTTGCGGCCATAGAGCGTGCCCTGCGGCCCGCGCAGAATCTCGATGCGCTCGATCTGGGCAACGTCCATGGCGGTACCCAGCATTTTGCCGACATACACACCGTCGACATACATGCCCACCGCCGGGTCCAGAGAAATATTATTGGCGCCGCCAGCGGAAACGCCACGAATGCTCATGCCCAAGGCGCCTCGCGAACCGGGGACGGTTGCACCGCCCATGCCGGGAATGGAGCCAAACATATCTTCTGCGTTGGTAATGCCGCGTTTGTCGATGCCATCGCTGGTCAGTGCGGTAATGGAGATCGGCGTATCCTGCAGGGATTCGACACGTCGTTCGGCGGTGACCAGAACTTCTTCCAGCACCTGTGCCGACGCGCTCAACGGCTGGGTAACGGCCAAGGCGATGGCGACCGGCAGCGATGCCCGTGCCAGTCCGGACAGTGCGTCCATCTTCTTCATGCTTCCACTCCCTTATCATTGTAAGTATGAGAGTTGCTTCTCTCGTTATTGTTATTGCGATTGCTGCATGTAAGTTACGAGGTATTAGCTACCTCACACATACAGTTAGCACCGTTTCTGTGCACATGCAATCTGCTAACGGGAAGTAGGAGCGTAAGTAAAATATGAAACACCCAAACGGGTGAGACGCTCAGAACGGGGTTCTATGGCAGCTCAATCGCCCTGAGGGAAAGGCGCTCGGCGCGACTCGGCCTCTGGCCACTGCTGCGGCTGCATGCGGAATTTTGCCATGTCGTAGCCCATCTCAGCGATACGCATTCGCAAAGCCTGCAGGCGCGCTTCCGGCAAACTCGGTGAGCGCGCCATCAACCAGACATAGTCTCTCGCGGCGCGTGCAATGATGGTTTCGCGGTAATCCTCGGACACATAGGCAATGCGATAATCCGCCTCAAACGGCCAAATGAATTGCATCTTCCATTGAGCATTACCGGTGCCGGGAACGACCTCCGCTGTGGGCCGATAAGTTTTCAGCGGGGATGAAAAACTGCCGTCGCGAAACTGGTAGGCAACTGCAACGCCCCCGTCCTCACGCAAGGCATAACTTTCGATACCGTTGTGAGCGTTGCGCTCAGGGAACAACGGTATGAAGCCGATGACGTACCAGTCTCCCATAAAGCGCTCAAGATCAACGCTAGCGGGCACGGGCAGCGCCTTACGTGGACTGGCACACGCCAATAGCAGCGAGATGGGCAATGCCAATAAAACCAAGCGACGCATAGTGTGCTCCAGATAATGAGTAGCTAGCATCACTACGCTGGCAGCAGCTAAACAGAGCACCTGCGGCAGGAAACGCCGCGCTATTCATTGTTAAAATCTATTCTGACGATAGGGACTACGAATTTCACCGCGTCGCAACACGCCGATAGAATTGCAGCTTTCTTTTTTTGTTAGGGAGCGTAAAAGCCGTGTTCAAGAAGACTCTTGCCATTGCCTGCCTAAATATTGCCGGGATCCTCGCGGCGACATCAGCAGCGGCCGACGCCGGGCTTCGCGCCCAGGCTCAAACTTTTTTCAAACCCCTGCCGGAAAGCATGCCGGGGGCAGAGAACGACAGCCCCGCGCTGATTTCACTCGGCGAAAAACTCTATTTTGAAACTGCACTGTCGATCAATGGCGAGCAGTCCTGCAATAGCTGCCACCAGATCAACAATCAGGGCGCCGGCGTGGACAACAACCCCACCTCTCCGGGCGCACTGGAAGGCCGCTTTGGCAATCGCAACTCACCCAGTGTGTTTAACGCTGGCTTCCATCTCGCCCAATTTTGGGATGGCCGCGCCGCTGATCTGAAAGAGCAAGCCAAAGGCCCGATCCTCAACCCGGTAGAAATGGCGGTACCCGATGAGGCAACTGCAGTGAAACGACTGCGCAAGGCCGGTTATGAAGACGCTTTCGCCAAGGCGTTCCCCGGCGAAGACAGCGCTCTGAACTACGACAATATCGCCGCTGCGATTGCCGCGTTCGAACGTACGCTGATCACCCGCGATCGCTTTGATGAGTTCCTGAAGGGCAATGACACCGCCTTGAACGCACAAGAGAAACAAGGCCTGAAAACCTTCATATCAACCGGCTGCATTGCCTGCCACAGTGGCGCGCTGCTGGGCGGCTCCATGTATCAGAAAATGGGTAGTGTGCATCCCTATGCCAATACCGAGGACAAAGGCCGCGAGGAACTGACCGGCAAGGCCAGCGACCGCTATGTGTTCAAGGTGCCGTCACTACGGGATATTTCCCGCACCGCCCCCTATTTCCACGATGGCGCGGTGGCGACACTGGACGAAGCGGTCAAGCAGATGGCCTGGCTGCAACTGGGTCGCGAGTTGAGCGATGCCGATACCGCCAGCATCGTCGCGTTTCTAAACGCGCTGGAAAACACACAGCCGGTCACCTTGGCCCAAGCCAAATAGGACGGCCCGCCCAAACAAAAAAGCAGCCCGAGGGCTGCTTTTTTTATTCCTGAGAACGGCGCGCTTACCGCGCGGGCACCAGACGTTTCTCGCCGCGCTCATGCCCCAGCCGTGCCTGCTCAATCACATAGGCCTTAATCGCTTCGGCCTCGCTCTCCGATACAAACTCGCCACGAGCGGGCATTCCTAACGACGCCATCGCACCATCGCGAACGATGGCCTGCCAGCTATCACCAAGATCGTTGATACGGTAGCGCAGGTCACGGATCAAACCGGCACTGATCGCATTGCCGCCGTGACACACGGAGCAATACAGATTAAACAGCTCTCTTCCTTCCGCACGCTGTTCGTCCGTTCCCGGCTCCAGCGTCGGCTTTGGCAGTCGCTGCTCAGTCACCTCAACGCTTGGCAGCTCCGCCTCGGCCCCGAGCTTGTAGACCATCAGTCGGCTGATATTAATCATATTGCGCGGCCCGGAAACCGCCCCGTAAGGCAGGCCACTGATCCCACCCCAGCCTTGCGCCACCGCAATGTACTGCTCTCCATCGAGCGAGTAACTCATGGGCGACGCCATCAATCCGCCCTGAACATCTGTTTGCCACAGCACCTTGCCGGTGTCGGCCGCCCTCGCCCTGAAGATGCCGTCCAAATCGCCCTGGAATAACAGATTCCCAGCCGTCGACAGCAGACCGCTACTGGAGAAATAGCCGCCCTCGGCGCGCCAAACCTCCCTGTTACTGGCCGGATCGCGGGCAACCAGCACCGATTTCAGCAGCATTTCGCCCATTTGCGCACGCTGCTCAACGGGAACCGCGTCGGGGACTTCGAGCATAGGAGCGATGGCATAGTTGGTATTCCAAACACCACCACGATCCTTTGCGGAAAAGTCATCGGCGTAGATCGCCCCCGACACCATTGCGGGAATATAGACCAACCCAGTTTTCGGGCTGTAGCTCATGGGCTGCCAATTGTGGGCACCGCTGGGCGCGGGCTGGATCATGCCCGGGAAGCTACCATCGCGCAGCCCCGGTGCCTCAACCGGGCGACCGGTTTCCATATCGACATGACTGGCCCAGTTCACCGGCATGTACTTTTCAGCAGACAGCAACTCGCCCGACTCGCGATCCAGCACATAAAAGAAACCGTTTTTCGGGGCTTGCATAATGACCTTGCGCGGCTCGCCATCAATGGCGATATCCGCAAGAATCATGTGCTGGGTGGCGGTGTAATCCCAACTGTCGCCGGGCGTGGTCTGGTAGTGCCAGACATACTCGCCGGTATCGGCCTTCACCGCGACGATGGAGGACAGGAACAGGTTATCCCCCTTGCCCTCACTGCGGATCTTACGGTTCCAGCTGGAGCCGTTGCCCACGCCGATATACAGCAGGTTCAGCGCCGGATCGAAAGCGAAGGAATCCCAGGCCGTGCCACCGCCCTTGCCGTTCTCCCACCATTGGCCGTACCAGGTTTTGGCTATGCGCGCTTGCGTCGCATCTTCAAAACCCTCTGCAGGATTGCCCGGCACCGTAAAGAAGCGCCAGCGCTGCTCACCGCTTTCGGCATCGTAGGCCGTCACATAGCCGCGAACCCCGAGCTCGGCACCCCCGTTGCCGATAATCACCAGACCGTTAACAATGCGTGGCGCGCCCGTCACGGTGTAAGGATCCTCAGTGTTCAGCCGGGTATCGACCTGCCAGACCAGTTCGCCGGTGTTGCGGTCCAGGGCATTCAGGCGTCCGTCATAACTGGCGGCATACACCTTGTCCCCCCACAGAGCGGCACCGCGATTCACCGCATCACAGCAGCCTCGAACGCCGTAATCCTTTGGCACCTTGGGATCGAAATGCCACAGCGGTTCACCGCTTCTGGCATCGAAAGCCAGTACATGCCCCCAGGATGCGGTTACATACAACACGCCATCGGCCATCAGCGGTGTCGCTTCAATACCGCGGCGGGTGGGCAGTGGTGCAAACCAGGCGAGCCCCAGTTCCTTAACCGTCTGATCATTAATTTGAGTAAGCGGGCTGAAACGCTGCTCGGCATAATCGCGGCCATGACTCAGCCATTCCCCTTGCTCGGCGGACACAATTCTTGCGCCGGTCACCGGCTGCAGGTCCGGCTCATTATTTGCCACGGGCTCGCGACTGCAAGCTGACAGACACAACACGGCGATGGCGGCACACGCCGCCCGTTGAACATTACGCATCATTCCCCCGAATGTTTATTGTTTTGCTGTGTGGGAAGACAGAGGGCCGCAGCCCTCAGAATTCAGGACTTCAATTTCAATAGCAGGTTGTAGAAGCGGGTTGCGAAACGGCCATAGGGCGGCCGCAACCAGCGCATGGGCGAGAAACCCGGCTGGTAGAAGACGGGACGCAGCTTGCTGAACGTCACGAAACCTTCATAACCGTGATAATGACCCATGCCACTGCCACCCACGCCGCCAAAGGGCATATCGTGCTGCGCCAGATGATACAGGGCGTCGTTAACCGTCACCCCACCCGACATGGTGCGCTCGATATACTGCTCGGCCAAGGCGCGGCTATTCGTGAAAGGGTAAAACGCCAGTGGCCGATCATTGGCGTTGATGTAAGCAATCACTTCATCCGGCTGTTCATACTCCATCACCATCAGCAGCGGGCCAAAGGTTTCGCGCTGACGAATGATCATTTCCGGCGTGGTATCCAGCACCAGGTGCATGGCGAGCTTGCGCAGCTCGGGATCGGACTCCGTTTCGTTCAGACACAGCACGGTCGCACCCTTGTCACGCGCATCCCGCAGGGTGCCCTGCAGACGCTCAAAAGCACGCTCGTCAATAATCGCCGTGTAGTCCTTGCTGCGAATATCCGGGCAGTGTTTCGCCGCATACGCTTGCGCCTCCTTGATAAAGGCCTCGCGCTGAGAACGGTGCACAAACACGTAATCCACGTTGGTGCAGATCTGCCCGGCGTTGAACTGCTTGATAAACATGATCCGCCCTACTGCTTTCTCAAGCGGGTAGTCGGGGTCAATTACCGCCGGGGCTTTGCCTCCCAGCTCCAGCACCACCGGCGTCAGATTCTGCGCCGCCGATGCCATCACTGAACGGCCGGTCTGGCCCGACCCGGTGAACACCAGCAAGTCAAAGGGCAGCTTGGAAAATTCAATGCCAACGCCGCCGGTTTCCTCAAAGAATTGCAGTTTCTCCGCAGGGAAATAGTCGGCGCTCAGTTTGCACAGCAGCGCCGTCAGCGCGCGCGAGTTTTCCGACATTTTCACCATCGCGCGGTTACCCGCGGCAAACGCCTGGGCAATGGGCACAAAGCTCAGATTAATGGGGAAATTCCAGGGGACAATAATACCGACCACGCCCAGCGGTTGTGGAATCACCCGGTTTTTACCACCGGGAAACATGCTGTGATCGACATGGCGCTTCTGCACCCGCATCCACTTTTTGAGGTGCTTAAGGGTGTCGTTAATTGAATCCGCCACCGAAATCACCTCGGCAAACAGACTCTCATGACGGGATCGGTTACCGTAATCGCTGTTGATGGCCTCAATAATCGCCTCGCGATTTTCCATCAGCATCCGCTTCAAACTCCGCAGATCCTCACGCCGCTGCTCCCGACTTGGCACCGGCGCCGCCAAATAGGCAGCGCGCTGATTGTCGTAAACATTGCGCAGCGCCGCCGCGTTGTCCGCCGCAGATTGAATCGCGTTCATCAGCCCATCTCCTTATCATTGTATGGTGGCTCGCCCGCCTTGGCGGACGCCACAGGCACGGATTGACGATGATACTAGCGACAGGCTTGTCGGCTTGCGATGAGATAAAAGGACAGATTTGCGCTTTGATGAAATAATGTGATAATCGTAACGTTAGTGGCTCTAAGCCTACTGAAAACTATGCAGTATTTTTTTATTCTTTTATTATTAGCTCCCGACTGGCCGCCTGATACGGCGTAGCTAGTTTTTTATGGACTTCACTAGCAAAACTTGATCACGCGGAAACGATGAAAAAAATATCAGTCATAACCATCAACTTCAATAACGGGAATGAGTTGATGGAAACTATAGCAAGCGTAGCCGCACAAAATCTCGAATATATCGAATATATCGTTATAGATGGCGGATCAACTGACTCTAGTGTAGACATCATAAATCGTTATAGCCAAAAAATTGACTACTGGGTAAGCGAAAAAGACAGAGGTATATATCATGCTATGAACAAGGGGATAGAAAAGTCCAGCGGAGAATATCTTATATTTTTAAACTCAGGAGATATATTCTTATCCCCCAATAGCTTAAAAGACCTCACCACCCCCTTCCCCGAGAAAGACTTGGTTTACGGAGACTTACTCATAGAAAACGATGCCTCTTCTAAAAAGAAGAGTTACCCAGACACGTTACAGCTCAGCGACTTCTATGTGAACAGCCTCCCCCACCCTGCAACGCTAATTAAAAAATCACTATTTGATAAGATCGGTCCGTATGATGAAAACCTCAAAATAGCTGCAGACTGGAAGTTTTTCTTGATTTCTATCTTCAAAGAAAACGCTAGCTATGAGCACAGAGAAGTGCTAGTTACAAAATTCAACCTGAAAGGAATCAGCTCCAAGCCCAGCAACCAGTCAATAGCAAAAATGGAAAAAGAGCAAACTCTAAATGGAGCCTTCCCCCGCTTAGCAAAAGACATTATTGAATTACAACGACTTAGAAGACTAGAAAGAAAAGCAAAAAAAAACCTCATTTCTCGAATACTATTAAAAAAGTACTTAAAAATCTAAAACACATGAAAAAACCAAACCCCCAGAATCAACCATACTTTCGAACATGGGAATATATCTTCAACGACTCCCGAAGTCGCGAACAAGCAGGTATAAATCTAAAAAAAGATACAAGCCTAAAAGCGATGTACCTCGCCACTCCACTTCTATACTTCCGGTAAAGCTCAGGGTGATTAGAAATAATTTTTTTAATCATATCCACCTTTGTATCTTTGTTCATTTTATTTCTGCTCCCTTCTACGGGACGCCAAAACAAGAGAGGAGCCTCGATAAGAAAGAACCGCCTTCCATCTTCAACAAAATTCAACCAAAAATCCCAATCCTCAAGCCCTCCGGACATATCGTCACGATAACCTCCATACTGAACCCAACTCTCACGGCGGTATAACGCAGATACTGGAACACTATTTTTCACAAGAATTTCTGGGATAGTTACCGGCAAACTTTTTACAACATGCCGGCAATCAACGTCCCGAGAAAAGTAGCTATAAACAACATCCGCCTTTTCACGCAACATAGCCTCATACATCTTTTCAAGGCACTCGGCAGACATCACATCATCGGCATCCAAAGGGAAAATAAAGCGCCCTCTAGAATGTCTTATTGCATGATTTCGTGCCGCCACCACACCTTGATTGGGCTGAGACCAGTACCGAACCCTAGCATCTTCCTGAGCCAGCATCTCACATATTTTGCCGCTGCCGTCCGTAGAACCATCATTTACTACCAAAACCTCTATGGCTTGAAAAGTCTGCGACAAGGCCGAACGAACAGCCTCCTCCACATATTCTTCCTTATTATAAACAGGGACAACAACTGATATATCAGGCATAAAAAAATCGGTATTTTTTATCAAAACCAAATCCATGTTCAATTCGTCGCCGGCCACTCAAAACTTAACTGACGCAACACCTTTCAACTTTGCTCTTGCGCGACCGTATCGCCCAAAACCAAAGGTTACCAATGCAAAAATTAGTCGTCGCCAGTTTTTTAAAGCATACCTTCTTAAAAGCTGGCTTCCCTCAAAATGCTTCTTAACGAACAGCGCGTATGATCGACCCTTGTGGTAATTAATAAAATAATCAACCGATTTAGTTCGGCGCGTTGAGCCACCACCCACATGAGGAATGCTAACGTTATTGCAGCGAATAACTGCCAATCCATTATCATTAGCTCTCTTACAAAGATCAACGTCTTCCTCATACAGAAAAAATTGCTCATCGAAATAACCAACCTCATCCATCAAGGTCTTATCTAAAAGCAATACTGCCCCCACAAGCCAAGCAACCTTTTCTATTTTATTTTCAGTTTTTGAACTCAATGATGGCCCCGCAATCGCGGCGGAATATCTTTTCAACTCATATAACAAAGATTTAAATGCTTTCTCGGATAATTCCGTATCCGGATTCATAACTACAACATAGCGAGTAGTAGCAGCAGCTATACCAAGATTGCATGCCGCGCCAAAACCTATGTTCCCAGGGCTTTGCAACAACTCAACAACCCCTGTATAGCTAATTAATAATTCGACACTGCCATCCACACTGGCATTATCAACAACAATCCAGCGCGGCAAGGGCGTTTTTGCTGTGTCCAACAATGATTGAATATGTGGACCAAGCACTTCTACACTGTTATAGCTAACCGTGACCAGAGTCAATTGAGAAGCAAGATCTTCCATTAAAAAATTTCCTGCTGTTCTATCTTCTGTAACTGCTGAGTCAATGCATTTTTCCAATTACTAGCCGGAACTGAATAATGACGTACAAACCTCGTACTATCTAACACCGAGTAAGCTGGCCGTTCTGCTAATGAGGGATACTGATTAGAACTGATTTTTAGCAGCTGTGGCTGACGAGCCAAGACACCCAGCTCAACGGCCTTTCTGAATATCTCTACAGAAAAATCATGCCAGCTCAAATCATGGTCTCCACCATAGTGATAGAGACCATGATGAATCCTGTCTCCAGATTGTGCTTCACAAAGCGCACGGCACGCTATAGCGATATCGCCCGCGTAGGTGGGACACCCTATTTGGTCTGCGACCACACTCAATGAATCTCTTTCTCTACCCAAACGCAGCATCGTCTTCATAAAGTTGTTGCCGTATTCGCTGAATACCCATGTTGTACGCAGAATAATGTGCCTCTCACATAACCGCTGCACCAAAAGCTCTCCATCAAGCTTGGTCTTGCCATAGACGCTCTGAGGGTTCGTGGCATCGGTCTCTACATACGGAGTCATCTTTCGACCATCGAACACATAGTCGGTTGAAATATGAATCAGTAAGGCATCAATTTCTTCAGCTGCACGCGCTAAATTGCTTGGACCTAAGGTATTAATATGCGCCGCTAATTCTGGCTCCGTCTCAGCCTTATCAACGGCGGTATACGCCGCAGCATTGATAATCGCTTGGGGTCTAAGCGCTTTAATTATGCTCGACACCGCATCGGCATCGCCTATATCAAGCGCCGCATGGCCTAAGGCAATCAGCTCGTATTCGGATTTAATAAATAGGTCTTGCACACAGTGGCCTAACTGGCCATTGGCACCTGTCAGCAGCACTCTCATTCGCCGAGCTCCATACACATTGTTTGAAAGCTTGGCGCGGCGGCATCTTTGTCGGAAAGTTTGAAGGCATGCCCGTTTATTTCCGGCCAGGCAATAGCTAGATCTGGGTCATCCCAGCGCAGAGCCCCCTCATCTGAGGGATCATAGTAGGCGGTGCATTTGTACTCGAAGTCTGCCGTTTCACTCAGTACCAAAAACCCGTGAGCAAAGCCGGGCGGTACCCAAAACTGTCGGTGGTTTTCCTCAGACAATACTACACCTTCCCAAAGGCCAAAGGTGGATGAGCCTTTTCGGATATCGACGGCCACATCGAATACCTTCCCGCGCACCACTCTGACCAGCTTTCCCTGGGGATTAGTTCTTTGAAAATGCAAACCTCGAAGCACACCCACCTTCGAGCGAGAGTGATTATCTTGTACAAAAGGCTGGTCAATACCGACGGCATCACGATAGCGTTCCATTTGGAAGGTTTCCAAAAAGAAGCCTCGATCATCGCCAAATACTCTGGGTTCGATAATTACGCAGTCTCGCAATTTAGTCTGGACAACTTTCATTATTTATAGCCCTCTGCGACACGCTTTAGGTACTGACCATAGCCGGTCTTTTTCAATGCATCGGCCTGGGACATGAGGGTCTCTTGGCTGATCCAGCCTTGATGGAAGGCAATTTCTTCCAAACAGGCAACTTTCAAGCCCTGGCGATGCTCAACAGTTTGAACAAAGTGACCTGCCTCGAGTAAAGAATCATGGGTGCCGGTATCAAGCCAAGCAAAGCCACGCCCCAGTACCTGTACATTTAGTTTTCCGGCATCAAGATAGGCAGTATTCACATCCGTGATTTCCAGTTCTCCGCGCGGTGATGGCCGGACATTGCTCGCGATATCCACTACATCATTGTCGTAAAAGTACAGGCCCGTCACCGCATAATTCGATTTTGGCTGGGCGGGCTTTTCTTCAATGCTCAGGGCACGCCCCTCCCGATCAAAGTCCACTACACCAAAGCGCTCAGGATCTCGCACGTGGTAGCCGAAAACGGTAGCGCCTTCTTGTCGAGCCACTGAGGCTTTGAGTTTGTCACTAAAGTGCTGACCGTAAAAGATATTATCACCAAGCACGAGACTGACATTATCGTTGCCGATAAATTCAGCTCCGATAGTAAACGCTTGAGCTAGCCCGTCAGGGCTTGGCTGCTCTTCATAGCAAATATTGACTCCAAACAGGCTGCCGTCACCCAGTAAGCGCTGGAAACCACACAAGTCAGCCGGTGTGGAGATAACCAAAATATCGCGAATCCCCGACAACATCAGCACAGAAAGTGGGTAGTAAATCATCGGCTTGTCGTAAATGGGCAGCAGTTGCTTAGAAATCCCCATCGTTATCGGGTGCAAGCGGGTCCCAGAGCCGCCCGCAAGAATGATGCCTTTGTAAGGTTTCATGGGTGTCCTGTCGAGTTATTACTACTTCAATGCCTTAGTCTGCCGTTGCGGCCACTCGCGGTGATCAAAGGCACTCTGCTATACAGCTTCTCCTAACCGTGATAGCTGGTAATCACCAGATAATACGCGCCGCCACCAGGCCTCATTCTCGAGATACCACTGCACAGTTTTACGAAGACCACTATCAAAGGTTTCCTCAGGCGCCCAGCCCAAGTCACGCTCGATTTTCGATGCATCAATAGCATAACGGGCATCGTGGCCGGGACGATCAGTCACGAAGGTAATCAAACTGGCGAAGCCGCCCTCAAAACCACTAGCAAGAGAATGGGGGTTTTCGGGTGCTAACTCCTCTAGAAGGGAGCACAGAATTCTTACCACCTCGATATTTTGCTTTTCATTGCGTCCCCCAATATTGTAGGTATCACCCACCGTACCCTCGGTAACCACCTTTAACAAAGCCCGCGCATGGTCTTCTACATATAGCCAATCGCGAACCTGCTTGCCATTGCCATAAATCGGTAGTGGTTTACCGGCTAGAGCATTCAGAATCATATGCGGAATGAGCTTTTCCGGAAAATGATAGGGCCCGTAGTTATTCGAACAATTAGTGATCAACACCGGTAGACCGTAAGTCCGACACCACGCGCGCACGAGGTGGTCAGAGCTGGCTTTGCTGGCCGAATAAGGCGAACTGGGGGAGTAAGGGGTGGTTTCGAGGAATAGGTCGTCAGTTCCCGCGAGATCACCGTATACCTCATCGGTGGAGATATGATGAAAACGAAATGCTTGTTTGCGCGATTCATTGAGGCCACGCCAATAGTAGAGCGCCGCATCTAACAAGGTATAAGTGCCGACAATATTGGTTTGGATGAAGGCACCTGGGCCGGTAATAGAGCGGTCGACATGACTCTCTGCCGCCAAGTGCATAACCGCATCAGGCTGGTGTTCTGCGAACAAGCGCGCCATGGCCTCGCCATCACGGATGTCATCCTGGGCGAACACATAGCGCTCATCCATCAACTCGCTGGGGATCGATTCTAAGTTCCCAGCATAGGTCAACGCATCAATATTTACGACACTGTGATCAGTTTTGGCGAGAATATGTCGTATCACGGCGCTACCTATAAACCCCGCGCCACCGGTCACAAACAGCTTCATAACAATAGACCTTTAAGAATTCTCAGTCACTGCAATAGTCTTCCGCACTTGCTCTAGTAGCCGATATTCACCAAACACCGCGGCAATCTGCTGATCGTTACCATGCCTCGACCCTTTATTACGGCGTTTGAGCGACACCTCCTGACTACCAATAATCGTTGGATTACGCAGCACCCACTCGCCGTACTGGGCGAACACTCGGCACTCAGTGCCGCGTTTTAAACTCATTGCCTTCAACCAAACATCGTCAGCGCGCGGCGCTAAACGTTTAAACGCTGATTTGTTAGTAACTTCTGGGTCAAGGCAGCCGGGAAAGTACAATACCCCCCCTACTCCGGTTGGCATAATTAGTAGCGATGACTCTGGCTCGTTACTGTGCCGCCACCATTGTTTATAGGGAAGTAAATCACCGTTTTTATCTACTGCAATACGATGCGCACGTCCACAGTGAATCTTATTTGGCTCAAGCAAGTGAGCGATATACAACTGATCCAGCAAGTCCAACGGGTAAAGAATGTCATCATCAACTGTGACTAACAGCGCATCAGGATAGCGCTCTAGGGCGTAGTAGAACTTGGTGTAAGGGCCTAAATCTTCGGGAACAAAATGAATTTCTAAACCACGCTCACGCTGCTTTTTCAATACTGCTGGCAAACTTTCCTCATTAAACTCGTCAGCAGACAGCCACAAAACGACCTTATCTGCCTTCAGAGATTGCTGGAATAAGCTTTCTACCGTTAGAAAAACATCGTGAATACGCTGCCCAAAACTTGTGAGAGAGACGACCATAGGTCGCTCCTTACCACCAGCCACACCATGGCTTTCGCAATTGAGCGCGCTGTATTGATACTGCACCGTGAGGGCATTGACACGTCTATCGACTGAATTTTTAAGCCACGTTTTATACTGCTTGTGGCGGCGCTTTTCTCGAAGTTTCCTCAGCATAGTCCCATCTCAGCTAATCAGGCTTTAGCACCCGCTGCTATTGTCTCGTAAAAGTTCATATATGCGTCGACGATAACTTGGCGACTATAAGTGAGTTTGTAAACCTCGGCAGCATTCCCGACCAGGCGCTGGCGCAGCACAGGATCCGTAATCACCAACCTGAGCGCGTCGACCAGCTGCGGCACGTCATCAATATCAGTCAGTAAGCCGGTTTTCTCGTTCTCGATTACTTCTCCCGGCCCCTGGGAGCGAGTGGCGATAATCGGGCAGCGATGAGCGAAAGATTCCATCACGATGGAGCCTAGCCCCTCATGGCGAGAGGGACAGACAAAGGCATCCACGCTACGCATCAAGGCGGTGACATCGTTGCGCCATCCCAAAAAGCGAACCCGCTGGTCGAGACCGAGTTCCGTACACAGCGATTTCAGTGATTGCTCTTCCGGACCGCTGCCCGCCAGCCACAGAAACGCATCGGGTACATCGACTAGGGCACGCAGCAAGGTGTCAAAACCCTTGTTCACATGTAAACGCCCCGCTGCCAGCAGCAGGGGCACATCGGCCGGCGTGTTGAAACTGTCTCGGGGGAGCGGCTCGACAGGGGTTTCATCGGCAAAGTTGGGAATATGCACCACGCGATCTTCGGGCATGCCGCCCTCAATCAGGTGGCGGCAAATGCCTTTGCTGATGCCCACCCAGTAATCGGCCTGCTGATAGTATTTAAGCTTGTAGTAATGCCCCAGCCGGTTGACCAGCACATAGTCGCCCTTGGGCGTGGCGGCACTGGCGCGCCCCATCCAGGTCATTACCACGTCGGGCTTGAACTTGTTTAGCCGGCGGCGATAAACCCAGCTGTCATAGAAATCGAATTGTCCGCCAAAGCGAAAGCCCTCGGCATTAACGCCCTGACGCTGCAGGCTTTCCAAGCGGTGAGCATGGCGGCGAATAAACGCGCGCTCGTCAATCTGACCCGACGCTTGAAGCGCAACGCTCAAACGCACAAAGAAGTTTTCAGCACCGCCGTGCTCGGCACCGGCGAGTACCTGCGCGATACGCAGTTTATCGCTCATGACTGTTGTTCCTTACAGGGCGGCGCAACGCGGTCATCAACGCCGTTGTGATATAACAAACCGTGCTCGCCGGGAAACTGTTCATGCTTGCGAGTTTCCAGCAAGGTGGCGATTCGGTGGTGAAAGTTGTCGACTTTGCGTTGGGTTTTACTGCGCTGCAGCCAAACCGGCTGCCAGTGCATAGGAATCAGGTTGCCGCTTCCCAGTCCGTCGATCACCACTAGCCGCTGAATCGCCTCTTCACCACCGCGGTACGCCCTTTGCACCACCACGTTGTGAACAAGAATATCCCGCGAGGGCACACAGTAGCGCAGCCAGTGCTCGCAGAGCTGGTTTACGGCCCGCTGGCAGTCCTCGCTGTAGCCGCGCTCCCACACGTATTGTTTGAGGGTAATGGAGATACGCCCATCGCTGTCGCGAATCAGTTCTGACGCCAAGCCGCGCCCCATATCGGTGTCGACAAAACCGTAACAGCGACTGACGTGGTCGAAAATGCCCTCGGGGTAGTGCTGCTGAAAACTGCGCATCACCCGATACTCTTCAAGACTGTCGTCGAAGCTGGACAGGGGTTTCAGGTTTTTGGGAAAGCCTTTTTTGCGCCGAAGATCTTCGAGACTGAAATCAGGACGACGCACTTTGATGCAACGCTTAGCATCACCGGGATCGACAAAACAAAGTCGATTACCGCCACGAGCAAACGGCTTTTCTACACTCAAGGAAATGGTCATTTTAGCGATCCATCTGCATGAATGTCTCTCGCCCATACATAATCATGATCAAACGACTGTTCAAAGGTTGCCTGGAGAATGAATCGTGAATACAAACTGGAATTCATTTCGCTGTGGAAAAATTCCCTGCAACGAGACGCCCATTCACGCCTCATCGCGTCATCTGCGGCAAAGTTTCGCACTTTGACAAGGAGGTCATCTTTATCCCGAAAATATACAGCGGAACGTTCCGGCAGCAGCTCATCAAATCGGGTCGCTTCGTGGGTAAAAAACAGGACTCCATTTCCCGCCAACTGGGCCATACGATCAGAGGAATACCAGTAATCGCAATCCTGCCTATTCAGGTTTAAGGCCATTTTGGTACGCGCAAGAACGCGATCATAATCACGCCCCCAAACGGGCGACTCACCAAAACAGCCGTAAGTTTTAAAATTCAGACTACTACCCAATTGATTTTTAAGAAGCTCGAGTAACTCATAGCGATGTGTATGGCTAGTCGCATTACCACAAAATAAAAGATCGATATCAAGGTCACTGCGAACCGAGTTATCCAAAACTTCGACGCTCGCGTCTACGGGATTGGGAATATGATATATCCTGGCACCCAACCCCTCAAATTGCTTCAGATCACGACGACCAGTCGTCACGAACACCGCGTCCACCAGTTTCGCGTAGCGGCGTATTCTCTCAACATTACTCGGTACAAAAAGGGGATCACAATTGCAATGGATTATGCGGCTACTAGGGTGCTTGCTACGCATCTCCAAGAGCGTTTTGTCACTCACAATATCTGAGTGGCCGATAATAATCAGATCAGGGTCAAAGGCTTCACTGACCAACAATAGCTTTTTATTGGCTTTACTGTAACCTAATTCACGTATACCAAGCGGCGCTTCAAATGCCGCCACATCTCGGTCGCTAAAAGTATGCACATAGTGATCATTACGTATCAGACCAAAATTCAACTTTTCAGCCCAACTTACGCGGCGCGGGCCATAGCTTCGCAACCGCTGGTAGGCAACGTGTAATACTCTCATTGGTTTCTCGCAGTTTACGGCGTCGGCGCCCGGCTCAGGCCGCCGACTATATCATTGCCACCCAGACTCGTCAGGCGAGGAGAACGGCTTATCAAACACATTGGCCAAGCAGCCGATAGTACACATTGAGCGTACTTTGCACCTGCTGATCCAGGTAGTACTCGGGCGGCAGCTGAATATGGTTATCGGCATCCAGCAAGTCAGCGACCCGCGCAGCAAAGCCCACCACATCATCGGGGGGCACGAGCCCCTGGGGAAAACCCGCGTTCAGCGACTCGCTGGCGCCACCGCGGTCATAGGCCACCACCGGCGTACCAGAAGCCAGCGACTCGGGTACTGTGCGACCAAAGGGCTCTTCCTTGTTAGACATGTGGCAGGTTACTGATGCCAGGCGGTAAAACTGAGCGATATCGCTGCGGTGTCCCACAAAGCTTACCGTGTCTTCCAGCCCCAGTTCGCGGCGCTGATCCAGCAATTGCTGCAAGTAGTGCTGCTTGCCCGGCTCGGCATCGCCCACCACCACACCGTGACAATCGGGACGAAGGCGCAGCAGCTGCACCATCATACTCAGAAACGCCTCCTGACCCTTCCATCGCGACAGGCGGCCGGGCATTAAAATCAGCGTTTTACCCTCCAGCTCCGGGTACTGGCGATACAGCTCCCGGCTCCAGTCTCCGATGTCGCCATGCGCGGCAAACGCACTGGCATCCAGCCCGCGGGGCACCAGGGTAATCTTGGATTCCGGCAGGCGATAATTGTCCATCATGTAGCGCTTTACACACTGGGAAATGGCAATACAGTGCTCGGCCTTCGCCATGATGGCGCTGTAGGCGTTGACGGAATACATGCCGTGGAACGTGCTCACCAGCCGGGGCTGATCCGTTGACGGCAGCTTGCGCCAGGCCAGCCAGGTAAGCCAGGCGGGTACGCGTGAACGCACATGTAGCACGTCGGCATCCAGCGACGCTAACAAGCGCCGCAGGGGGCGAACCTGCCAGAGGGAGACCAGCGATTTGCGGTGTATGGGCAGTTCGATATGGCGACTGCCCTCGGCAAGCAGTTGATCGACCATTCGACCACCATTGGAGATCACGATCGACTCGTGCCCCAGGCGAACCAGTTCGCGGGCAAACTCCACCGTGCCGCGCTCAACACCGCCGGCATTTAAGGCGGGCAACAGCTGCACCACACGCAGCGGCCGCGCATTGGCAAGGGATTGCTGATCGGCACTCATGAACCGGACTCCGTACGTTCCAACAACCACTCGGCGGCGCGGTCGGCCTCCCACAGTGGCTGCGATGGTGGCGGCAAGGCCTGAGTCACATCGCTGCGCTCAAATGCTGTTGCCAAGCCCTTGTCGATCACCTGCTGCATGCTCCGCGTGACCCGGGAATCGCGCAGGCAATCGAGCTGCAACAGCCCCGTGGGCGCGCCAGAGGTAATGCATTCATACACCATTGACACACTGTCGCGACTCACCCAAACCTGCCCCACTTCGGCCAACTGGCCGGGCAACCAGCCGGCACCGCAGTCGCTGTAGGGGATAATCGTCATATTATCGCAAGGCAGCGCTCGCAGTTTATCGAGCAATTCCGCGGAGCTGCGCGGGGAATCACTGACGCGCCAGTGCACGCCGGGCTGCGCGTCGATAATGGCTTGCAGCTGCGCAACAATGGCCGCGCTATCCCAGGCAAAGTGCTTGTTGGTTCCCCCCAATAACACCAAACCCAGATCGCCGAAGCGCTCGTCCGCTTTTGGCGTCATGGTATTGAGCACGCCCTGACTAACGAGCACGCTGGGCCGCTGAGGCGGCGCATCGTGGGCGGGAATTATCGCCGCATCGAACCAGGCCAGGGGCAGGCTGGGCTTCATCAGCACCAGCGACCGAGCCCCGCAAAACCGGCTTGTCCACAGCAACGGAAGATGACAGCGACTCCCCGCCGCAATCACCCAGTCGGGCGATCGCTCAGCGGCAAACTGCACGAGCAAGTTGCGCCGCCCGGTCTTTTTGAACGCCTGCTGGGAAATGTCTAGCCAGTGCACCTCACAGGGCCGCTTGGCTTCGAGGCGCGCCACCAAACCACGCAATTGATTGAGATGGCCCAGCCGGCCATCGGTGATTACCCAAAGGCGCAACACATCCCGCATAGACGCCTCAGTAAACCTTTTCAGCGCCGATAGGGCGCGTTTTAAACCGGCGGTGCACCCACATGTACTGCTCGGGAGCGCGGCGAATATTCTTTTCCACCAGCGCCATCACCGCCTGGGCATCGCGGGTCGGATCATCACTCGGAATCTCTGCCAGGGGGATAAACTCCAAACGAATCCGGCGGCCGCGGTCCAGTCGTTGCTGATCGACAAATACCACCTGCGCACGCCCACTTTTAGCCAGCGTTGTCGTTGCCAATGTGGTTGCCGCCGGCACACCGAAGAACGACACGAAATCAGCCGACTTGCGTCCGTAATCCTGATCGGGCAGGTAGAAAAGACGGTGCCCCTGACGAAGCCGCTTCAGCGCGCGCTTGAAGTCACGCCGATGAATAGGCTCCCCATATCGCCCCCGCGCCCGACTCATCAACCATTCCAGCACCGGGTTTTTCTGGCGACGGTAGAAGGAATCGGACGGAAACCGCTGGCCCAGCAGGGCTCCGCCGACATCGATCGATGTAAAGTGGGAACCCAGCACAATCACACCGCCTTCGGCCTCATCCAGATAGCGCTCACCGACCAGCTCCAGCGTCACACCCAGTCGCTCAACAGGTGTAAACCAGGTGCGCAGCGTTTCCATCAGACCAATGCCCTGGTTGCGCATGGTCTGCTTCAGCAAGGCACGTCGCTCGACCTCACCCAGCTCAGGAAAGCACAACGCCAGATTCGTTGCCGCGATATGTCGGCGGCGACCCGCAAAACGGTAAAACAGATCTCCCAGAAAGCAGCCGATCAAGTAGTTGGCGCGCTGCGGCAACGTTGCCAGCACAAACATGCACACAACGCCCAGCCAGGTTGGCCAGTAACGCGGGTGAAGGAGTTGTCGCGGAATTGTCATCATCCTGCTACTAAACTGTGGTATCCGAAGGTCTTTACGTATTGACCGTCAAAAGATCGGCATTGTACACCTATTGTCGGCCGAGCCTGCGAGGAGCAGTGAAATTACCATGATGAATAAACCGGGCCGCACCGGCCTGTGGCGCATACTGGATGCCACCCGCTACTCACAAAAGGGGTTGCGGGCCGCGTGGCAGCACGAAGAAGCCTTCCGGCAGGAGTGCACGCTGGCCGCACTGATGCTGCCATTGGCCTTCTGGCTCGGCAACACGGCATTGGAACGCAGCGTACTGATCATCCCTGTGTTGCTGGTAGTGATTGTAGAACTGATCAACTCGGCTATTGAAGCCGCCATCGACCGCATTGGCCCGGATCGCCACCCACTGTCAGGCCAGGCCAAGGATATCGGCTCAGCAGCCGTATTTATCAGCCTGCTGCTGTGCGCCACCGTATGGGGAATGCTGATTATTGAGCGACTGCGCTGAACTGCGCCCCACACCCTCTGAAAAGCGCAACAAAAGCGGGCGGAAGCAGCGATACCTCTTGACATGCCGCCCCCGAAACTGAATAATCCACCGCCTAAATTTTCAGCGCATGTTCTAGAGGAGTAATCAGGGTGGCAAATTCCCCGCAAGCAAAGAAACGCGCAAGTCAGGCGGAGAAACGTCGCACTCATAACGCCAGTCTGCGCTCAATGGTTCGCACCTACTTGAAGAAAGTCGTAGCGGCAATCGAGTCTGGCGACCAAGAAGCCGCTAAAGCAGCCTACGCTGCTGCCGTGCCGGTTCTGGATCGCACCGCCGATAAAGGCATTTTCCACAAAAACAAGGCAGCACGTCATAAGAGCCGCCTGAATGCCCGCATCAAGGCGATGGGCGAAGCGGCGTAATTCAACGCTCTTCGACCTCCATAAAAAAACCCGCTTGAAGCGGGTTTTTTTATGTCTGCCAATAGCCCAAGCCTAAAACACCACCATATTGTCGCGATGGATCAGCTCAGGCTCCGCGAGATAACCCAGCACATCCGCAATCTCGGCACTGGCCCTACCGGCAATTTTTTGCACTTCTGCCGCACGGTAGTTGACCAAGCCCCGAGACACCTCATGCCCCTCGGGGTCAACACAACTGACCAGATCACCGCGTTCGAACTGCCCCTGAACAGCGGTTACGCCAACGGCCAGCAAACTGCGACCCTGCTGGCGCAACACCCTTGCCGCCCCCGCATCCACATGCAGCGTTCCACGCAGTCGTAACTGCCCCGCCAACCAGTTCTTGCGAGCCGTCATCGGCGCCTCTCGCGCCATCAACAAGGTGCCCAGCACCTCAGCCGCCATCACGCGAGTCAGCACATCCGGCTCGCGTCCGCCGACAATCAGCGTATCCGCACCCGCCCGCGCCGCCAGCCGCGCCGCACGCAATTTAGTCTGCATACCGCCGCGACCGAGACTACCCGCACTGCCTCCCACCATGGCATCAAGCTTGCCGTCCACCGCATCGGCCTCGACCACCAACTCCGCATTTGGATCATGGCGCGGATCACTGCTAAACAAGCCTTTCTGGTCTGTGAGAATGATCAGCGCATCTGCATCGATAAGGCCGGCCACCAGCGCAGCAAGGGTATCGTTATCGCCAAAACGGATTTCATCCGTCACCACGCTGTCGTTCTCATTCACGATAGGCAGCACTGACAGATCAAGCAGAGTAAGCAGGGTATTGCGCGCATTCAGATAGCGGTCGCGCGCGGAAATATCATCGTGGCCGAGCAGGATCTGTGCGGTATGCAGGCCGTGTTTACGGAAGCGCGTTTCGTAGGCCTGCACCAGCCCCATCTGACCCACGGCTGCCGCCGCCTGTAATTGATGCAGCTCTTCCGGCCGGCTGGTCCAGCCAAGCCGCGTCATCCCCTCGGCGACCGCCCCCGACGATACCAGCACAATCTCACAACCACGCTGGCGCAGCGCTGCCAATTGAGCGACCCAGCCATCCAGCCCTTCGACATGCAGCCCCTGACCATCATTGGTCAACAATGCCGATCCGATTTTCACCACGATACGCCGCGCAGCCGCGAGGCGCTGACGACTGTCTGTCACGCTAATCCGCCTTAAGGTTGGTACACCACTTCAACATCGAAATCATCGTCATCGCTATCGTCGTCATCGCCACCCAAGCGACGCGCGCGGCGCTCAGCATGCAGCGCCGCAATACGATCGCGCGCCTCCTGCTGCATCGCCTCCTGCAAGCGATTCTCTTCCTCGGCCGCCTCGGGGTCGTCAGCCAATCGCTGCTGCTCCGCCTCGACAAAAGTCAAAATGTCCTGACAAAGGCGCTCGGTATTCGTGGCAGAGATAGCTGCCACCTTATAAACCGGCCCCGCCCAACTGAGATTATCGACCAGCGCCTGACAACGCGCATCGCGCTCGTCTTCAGGCAGCAGGTCCACCTTATTCAGCACCAACCAGCGCTCGCGCCCGGCCAAAATGGGGCTAAAGCGCTCCAGCTCTTCGGCGATAATTTCCACAGCCTCTTCAGGCATACTGCCGTCGTAGGGCGCCATATCGACGATATGCAGCAACAGGCGAGTACGCGTTAAGTGCTTGAGGAAACGAATCCCCAGACCTGCACCCTCGGCCGCCCCTTCGACCAAACCAGGAATATCAGCCACCACAAAGCTCCGGTGCGCCTGAACACGCACCACACCGAGATTTGGAACGAGCGTGGTAAAGGGGTAATCCGCCACCTTGGGCTTGGCCGCCGACACCGCGCGAATGAAGGTCGACTTACCGGCATTGGGCATGCCCAGCAGCCCCACATCTGCCAATACCTTCAGTTCCAGGCGCAAGGTGCGCTGCTCACCGTCGCTGCCGCGAGTAAACTGACGGGGGGCACGATTGGTACTGGACTTGAAGCGGGTATTACCCAGACCGTGAAAACCGCCCTGAGCCACCTTGAGTTCATCACCTGACGAGACCAGGTCTCCCAGCACTTCGCGGGTATCCTCGTCGATAATGGTCGTCCCCACTGGCACCACCAACAGCAGATCCTCGCCGCTTTTCCCGCGACAGTTGCCACCGCGCCCCGGCTCGCCCGACTGCGCCTGATAGTGCTTGACGAAGCGATAGTCCACCAGCGTGTTGGCCGCATCGTCAGCACGCAAAATCACGCTGCCGCCATCGCCACCATCGCCGCCATCAGGACCACCTTTGGGGATGTATTTTTCACGGCGAAAACTCAGGCACCCGTTGCCTCCGCGCCCCGCGGCGACGCGGATAACCGCTTCATCGACAAATTTCATAACCGCTTGACCTCAGTGAGCGCCTGAAAACGCCATTAACGCTGTGTACAGAAACAAAAAAGCCCCGTCAACCGACAGGGCTTTTCGAACCGGAAGACCGACAATCAGGCAGCGACGATGCTGACGTATTTGCGGTTTTTCGGGCCCTTCACTTCGAACTTCACTACGCCGTCGGCTTTCGCGAACAGGGTGTGGTCGGTGCCACAACCTACGTTCTCACCCGCGTGGAATTTGGTGCCGCGCTGACGAACGATGATGCTGCCCGCGCTAACTTGCTGACCGCCGTAGCGCTTGACGCCAAGGCGTTTACTTTCGGAATCGCGCCCGTTACGGGTACTACCACCAGCTTTCTTGTGAGCCATGAGTTTCTCCTCGAATCCTTAGCCGCTGATACCAGTGATTTTCACTTCGGTGAACCACTGGCGGTGACCGGCCTGTTTCATGCTGTGCTTGCGACGGCGAAACTTAACAATTTTCACCTTGTCGTGACGGCCCTGAGAAACAACCTCTGCAGTCACTTTGCCACCCTCAACGTAGGGAGCACCAATTTTCAGTTCTTCGCCACTCTTAACCATGAGCACCTTGTCGAAGGTAACGGTTTCACCAGTAGCGACTTCGATTTTTTCCAGCTTGAGGGTTTCACCCTCAACAACGCGGTGTTGCTTACCACCACTTTCAATAACTGCGTACATGAGCATTTTCTCCAAGAGCCTGCTTGCAATGCATTTGTGTGTTTGGCCACCAACTGACGCTGGCGGGACAAGTCCAGGCACCGAAACCACCGAAGCCGTTGTTGCAAGTTGTTGCAAGTTGTTGCGAACAGCTACCGCAGCCGGTTTTGCTTTCAGGGGCGCGAATTTTACTGAGGATGCGGCACAAACACAAGGCCTTTATCCCTTAATGGGCCAGCGGCTTGACAGGCTCCGCCCCCAACCCTACGATGCCAGCCGATTCCACCGCCTCAAGTCCAGAATTCATGCAGCACATCCGCCAGGTCGTCGACGGTGAGTTTGCGTCGGTCAACGACTTCATCGTCGAGCAATTGCACTCCAGAGTTACTCTGGTTGAAAACATCGGCCACTATATTATCGAGGCGGGCGGCAAGCGCCTGCGCCCATTGCTCAGCCTGCTGAGTGCGGGGTCACTGGGCGAGATCCGGCACGACCATATCCGCCTCGCGGCGGTTATCGAGTTCATTCATACCGCTACGCTGCTGCACGACGATGTTGTCGACCTGTCCGCCTTGCGCCGGGGACGCCCCACCGCGAATGCCGAGTTCGGCAACGCCCCCAGCGTACTGGTTGGCGACTTCCTTTATTCACGTGCATTTCAGGTACTGGTCGCCATTGGCAATATGCCGTTGATGGCGCTGCTGTCGGATACCACCAATACCGTGGCCGAAGGCGAAGTCCTGCAGCTCAGCCGAGCGGGCAATGCCGACACCGACGAAGCCACCTACTTCCAGGTGATCCACAGCAAAACTGCCGTACTTTTCGCAGCCGCTTGCGCCGGATCTGCACTGCTTTCCGATTCCGACGAACAGCGACAAGCCCTTTACGATTACGGGTTGAATCTGGGCATTGCCTTCCAGGTTGTGGACGACATTCTCGACTATGAAGGCGATCCCGCGGAAACCGGCAAAAACGTTGGCGACGACCTGGCCGAAGGCAAACCGACACTACCGCTGATTTACGTGCTGAATAACGGCTCTGCCGAACAGCGGAAATTGGTCGAAAACGCTATCTCCAATAAGTCTGCCGAGCAGCTCAACGACATTGTCGCCCTTGTTCAAGGCAGCGGCGCGCTGGATTATTGCCGAGAGCGTGCACGCCACTACAGCGACCTCGCCAAGACAGCGCTAAGCAAACTCCCCCCCTCTGAGTACCGCGACGCCATGGCAGCCCTTATCGACCTCGCACTGGAGCGCCGAAGCTAAAAGCTGCCGCCACGATCACAGAACGGTACACATTTTGCGTTATGCTTGGCGCGGCATTGTTCTGCCAAGCCAAACGCAGCACCTGCCCAAGGATGAATCAGGAGAGGACACGTGGTATCTAACTTGCCGAACGGCAACCAGCAAAGCGAGGCATGGCAAGCCCTTGCCGAACTGCAGAAAACACAAGCATCGATCCCGCTGAGCCAACGCTTCGCCGACGATAAAGATCGCGCCAAGCGATTTAGCCAGGAACTCGGCCCGCTGTTTATCGACTTCAGCAAGCAGCACCTCAGCGACGAAATCATGCGGACACTGCAGGCCCTGGCGTCCGCACAGGGGCTCAGCGAAAAGCTGACAGCAATGCACCAAAACGAGGCAGCGAACAATACCGAGGGTCGCAGCGCCAATTACCGCTCACTACGAGGCTGGGCAGGCGAAGCCCCCTGCGATGACTCCGCGATCGACGCCATGTACCGCCACATGGAACAACTGGCAGAGGGACTGCGCAGCGGAGACATCAAGAGCGCGACAGGCGCGTCGTTTACACATATCGTCAATATCGGCATTGGCGGCTCGGATTTTGGCCCGCGCCTGTTTACAGAAGCCTTGCAGGAACATTGTAAAAGCGCCTTCAGCGTCCACTTTCTCGCCAATATCGACCCGAGCTGCGCCGCACAACTTCTCGCCACCCTGCCACCCGAGAGCACCCTGTTTATCATCGCTTCCAAGTCCTTCGGCACACAGGAAACGCTCGCCAATGCAGCCGCGGCCAGAGAATGGCTGCAACAAGCTCTGCCCGGCAAAGAGATTCATGATCACTTTATTGCCGTTACCTCAAAACCCGCCTCCGCCGCCGCACTGGGCGTTCCTCAGGAGCGCATTCTGTCGGTTCCAGAGTGGGTCGGCGGGCGCTTTTCTGTCTGGTCTGGATTTGGCTTGGCCGTCGCCGCAAACTATGGATGGACAACATTCTGCGACATTCTTCGCGGCGGCTTCGAGGTCGACGAACACGTGGCTAACAGCCCGATGGACGCCAATATACCCGTCACCCTCGCCCTACTGGACGTCTGGTATCGGGACTACTGGGGCTTCAGTTCGCAAACTGTTTTACCCTACTGCCATCGCCTGAAAGAGCTTCCGGACTACCTGCAGCAACTGTTCATGGAAAGCGCAGGAAAATCCGTTGACCGCGAGGGCCGCGACATTCAGCGCCCCAGCGGAGGCGTAATCTGGGGAAGTGAAGGCACCAACGGGCAACACTCCTTCCATCAGCTATTGCATCAGGGCAGCGACGTTATTCCCTGCGACTTTATCGCGGTTCTGCAGGCCGAGCAGCCTCTTGCGGAACAACAGCAGGCCTTGCTGGCAAACTGCTTCGCGCAAAGTCTGGCGCTGATGAACGGCAAAAGTGCAGCGGCAATTGAGCAGGAGCTGATTGTCGCCGGAGAAGCGCCAAACACCGCCGCGGAGCTGGCTCGCCACAAAGCCATGCCCGGCAACCGACCCAGCACAACCATTCTCATAGACTCTCTTACACCTCGCGCACTGGGCGCACTGGTAGCGCTGTACGAATATCGCCTGATCTGTGCCAGCTTTCTGTGGAATATCAACCCCTTCGACCAGTGGGGCGTCGAGCTTGGCAAAGAGATCAGTCGCCAGCTACTAGGAGCCTTGAACGGTGAATCAAGCGGCGAACTGGACAGCTCAACCGCGCAACTGCTTGCGCGCGCGCGCCGTGCCCTGAAGTAACGCCCACGCCGACCTCAAATAAAAAGCCGGCAGCGCCTTCACGCTGCCGGCTTTTTATTTACAACTTCGACAGACTCAGAGTTGCGCCAGCAGCTCTTCGGTCTTGCCCTGCATCAAGCCCACATCACCGTCGCCTTCCACATTGAGCCGAACCACAGGCTCGGTGTTGGACATGCGCACATTGAAACGCCAGCCGTCAAAACTCATGCTGAGCCCGTCGGTATGATCCACGGCAATTGCGGCATCGGCGTAACGCGCCTCAATAGCCGCAATGCTGGCCTTGGCGTCACTCACCTCACGGTTGATCTCACCGCTACATGGAAACTTGGCTACGCGCTCCTCCACCAGTGAAGACAGCGATGCCGATTTCACCGACATCAATTGCGTAACCAGCAGCCAGGGGATCATGCCACTGTCGCAGTAAGCAAAGTCGCGGAAGTAATGGTGGGCACTCATCTCGCCACCGTACACCGCATTTTCCTTGCGCATACGCTCTTTGATGAAGGCGTGGCCCGTTTTGCTCTGCACCGCCTCGCCACCGCTGGCCTGCACGATATCAATGGTGTTCCACGTCAGGCGAGGGTCGTGAACGATCTTCTCTCCGGGAGAGTTCAACAGAAAGGTTTCTGCCAGCAGACCCACCACATAGTAGCCTTCGATAAAATCGCCAGTCTCGTCAAAGAAGAAACAGCGGTCGAAGTCACCATCCCAAGCGATCCCCACGTCGGCACTATTGGCTTTAATTGCATCGATCGTTGGCTGGCGGTTTTCCACCAACAGGGGATTGGGAACACCATTAGGGAAATTGCCATCCGCCTCATGATGGACACGAATAAATTCGAAAGGCAGATGCGGCTCGAGCAAATCAACAACACGCCCCGCCCCGCCATTACCGGCGTTAACCACAATTTTCAGGGGCTTCAGCGACGACACATCCACATAGCCGAGCAAATGCTCAACGTAGGCCGCACTGGTATCCAACGCTTCCAGCTTACCGCGCTCAGCAGCCGGCGCCGCAAACGTATTGCGCTCGGCCAGTGCTTTGATATCCAGCAGACCCGTATCACCACTAATGGGCTTGGAGCCCTCGCGCACGAATTTCATGCCATTGTAGTCTTTGGGGTTGTGGCTCGCAGTAACAGCAATGCCGCCATCCATGTCGGCGTGGGACGTCGCGAAGTAAATTTCCTCGGTCCCGCAAAGGCCGATATCATAAACATCTACCCCCGCGTCACGCAGGCCGTCACTCAGCGCGCCTTTGATGGCTTCACTGCTAAGGCGAATATCGTGCCCCACTACGACCTTTTTCGGCTGAATCACCTCCGCGAAGGCGCGACCAATACGGTATGCAATGTCTTCATTTAACTGGTCGGGAATACGCCCACGCACGTCGTAGGCTTTAAAACAGCTTAATTCCTGCATAAGTACCTCAGCCCTGACCGTCTTCGTAAACATTCTCGTAAACGTAGTTAGTGGCCTCGATAAAGCCAGGCACACTGCCACAGTCAAAGCGGCGTCCGCGGAATTTGTAAGCCAGCACACAACCGTTCTGCGCCTGCGTCATCAGGGCATCGGTGAGCTGAATTTCTCCATTTTTACCGGGGGGCGTGTCACGAATAATGTCAAAAATATCCGGGGTCAGAATATAGCGACCAATCACCGCCAAATTACTCGGCGCATCTTCCGGCTTGGGCTTCTCAACCATGTCTTTCACTCGGAACAGACCATTCCCCATGTCATCGCCGGCAATGACACCGTACTTTTCGATGTTCTCCATCGGGACTTCCTGAATGGCGACAATGCTGCAGCGAAACTGGTTGTAGAGCTTCACCATTTGCGTCATGACACCGTCGTCGCCGGGGTTCACACACAAGTCGTCAGACAGGATTACGCCGAAGGCCTCGTTACCGACGAGACACTCGCCCGTCAAAATGGCATGCCCCAAGCCCTTCATCTCGCGCTGGCGGGTCATCATGAACGTGCCCTCACTCAACACCTTGCGGATGCTGGTCAGGTAGGACTCTTTGCTGGTGCCGGCAATCTGGTTTTCCAGTTCGAAGCTAATATCAAAATGGTCAGCAATTGCCCGTTTGCCACGCCCGGTTACCAACGCGATTTGGTTCAGCCCAGCTTCAATAGATTCTTCAACCCCGTACTGCACCAACGGCTTGTTCACGATCGGCAGCATTTCTTTGGGCATTGATTTTGTAGCTGGCAAGAAGCGGGTGCCATAGCCGGCAACCGGGAAGAGGCATTTTCTAATCATAGTCAATCCTGTTGTTGTGATAAGCGACTCAATCCATAGTGAGTCCCACGCGTGAATTCTCCCAGCACAACTGGGAATGCGCAATCGCCGCACAGTCTAATGTGCGCGGCTTACCAATTTGTGACAGCAATCTTTGGGCCAATGTTGACATTTTTGTGTGCTCGAACGGGCCTTATGCTACTATGCGCGCAACTGTTTTCTCACTGAAAAGTCTTATTTCTCATGTCTCTTACCCATAAAAACAGCTTTACCAAAGAAGAACTCATCGACTGCGGACACGGCCGCCTTTTCGGCCCCGGCAACCCGCGACTGCCCGTCGACAACATGCTGATGCTAGACCGCATCACCCATATCAGCGGCGAGGGCGGCGAGTACGGCAAGGGTCAACTGGTGGCCGAACTGGATATCCATCCGGACCTCTGGTTCTTCGACTGCCACTTTATCGATGACCCCGTTATGCCCGGCTGCCTCGGCCTGGATGCCATGTGGCAGCTGGTCGGTTTTTTTCTCGGCTGGCGTGGCAATGGCGGCAAGGGGCGCGCACTCGGCGCGGGTGAAATCAAGTTCACCGGACAAATTCTTCCGGATACCAAGCTGGTCACTTACACTTTGAACTTTAAGCGCCTGATCGAGCGTAAGCTGGTCATGGGTATCGCCGATGGCGAAGTCGCTGTCGACGGCAAAGTGATCTACACC
The DNA here is from genome assembly GCF_984394615.1 of Spongiibacter sp. Taxonomy (NCBI): domain Bacteria; kingdom Pseudomonadati; phylum Pseudomonadota; class Gammaproteobacteria; order Cellvibrionales; family Spongiibacteraceae; genus Spongiibacter; species Spongiibacter sp. The sequence continues at coordinate 53,027 of NZ_CFHTQA010000019.1, forward strand.
GCCAAGGATCTGCGGGTTGGCCTGTTCAAGGACGACGCCAACTTCGCCTGAGTCGCAGGCCGCAGTACAACACTCATAGAACTGAACACAGGACAATAACGAGGTAAACATGAAACGTGTTGTTGTAACCGGGATGGGTATCGTCTCCAGTATCGGCAATGATATCAGCCAGGCCCTCTCGTCACTGCAAAACGGCAGCTCCGGTATTCGCGCCAACGAGACCTATAAGGAAATGGGCTTTCGCAGCCAGATCTCTGGCTCGATTCGCGACCTGGACCTGAAAGAGCATATCGACCGCAAACAACTGCGCTTTATGGGCGACGCGGCAGCCTTCGCCTATGTCGCCATGCAAGAAGCCATTAATGATGCCGGGCTGGAAGAGAAAGACCTCGATAATGAGCGCACCGGCATTATCGCTGGCAGCGGCGGCGCCTCATCGGCCAACCTGATTGAATCCGCCGATATCGTCCGCGAACGCGGCGTAAAACGCGTCGGCCCCTACCGTGTTACCCAAACCATGGGCAGTACCGTTTCCGCCTGCTTGGCAACACCGTTCAAGATCAAAGGGGTCAACTACTCGATTTCTTCCGCCTGCGCCACCAGCGCACACTGTATCGGCAATGCCGCTGAGCTGATCCAGCTTGGCAAGCAAGACATTATCTTCGCCGGGGGTGGCGAAGAGGAACACTGGACACTGAGCTGCCTGTTCGACGCCATGGGCGCCCTGTCGACCAAGTACAATGACTCGCCGGAACAAGCCTCCCGGCCCTACGACGCCAATCGCGATGGTTTTGTCATCGCCGGCGGTGCGGGCATGGTCGTTCTGGAAGAGCTGGAACACGCCAAGGCCCGCGGTGCAAAAATTTACGGCGAACTGGTCGGCTACGGCGCCACCTCAGACGGCTATGATATGGTCGCGCCGAGCGGCGAGGGCGCAGCACGCTGTATGCGCCTAGCTCTGCAAGGCGTTAACAGCGACGTTGACTACATCAACTCCCACGGCACCTCGACCCCCGCAGGCGACATGCAGGAGCTGAAAGCCATTAAGCAAGCCTATGGCGAGCAGCCTATTCCGGTTATCGGTTCAACCAAATCGCTAGCCGGGCACTCTCTGGGCGCAACAGGTGTCCAAGAAGCCATCTTCTCGCTGCTGATGATGCAACACAATTTCATTGCCGCCTCAGCAAATATTGAGGAGCTGGACAGCGAGGCTGCCGGGATCCCCATTGCCACTGAGAAGCGCGAGAATGTGCAGCTCAATACCGTCATGTCGAACAGCTTTGGCTTTGGCGGCACCAATGCCAGCCTGGTGTTCAAACGCTACACAGACTGACCGCAAGGCAGAGAAACAAAAAGCCCGCTATTTAGCGGGCTTTTTTGTGCACGATCATTCTAGCAACGCTGACTACTCCACCCCGAGTTCTGCGAAGGGAATATAGTCGACCCGATCGCCCCGACTTAGCGTCGTACCGATAGGTATTATCGCCAGCGCATTGCTGTAGGCCACCGACGTCAGCGCGCCAGAGCTCTGTTGAGGAAACAGGCTGAGACGAGGACTGCCGTCCCGCTCCGATACCGTCACACGCAGGTATTCCTGACGGCTGCCGGCCTTCGGCCAGTCAAAGTCTGCCTCGGCAATACGCGTTTGCGGCAGGGGGGAAGCATAGCCCTGCATCGCCAGCAAATAGGGGCGAACCAGTAGACAGAAGGTGACGAAGCTGGATACCGGGTTGCCCGGCAAACCGAAAAACGGCACACCGTGAATATCGCCATAGGCCAGTGGCTTACCGGGTTTGATGGCCAGCCGCCAGACTTTCAGCGCGCCGAGCTTTTCGACCTGCGCCTTCACATGGTCTTCTTCGCCCACGGAGACACCACCGGTACTCAGCACCAGATCCGCATCGCGGGCCGCGCTCGTCAGCGCACTGGCCGTTGCCTCAGCACTGTCTGCGACCAGCCCCATATCCCGGACCTCGCAGCCCATTGATCGCAGCAACGAGGACAGCATCGGGCGATTACTGTTGTAGATTTGCCCGGCAGCCAGCGGCTCACCGGGAGATCGCAACTCATCGCCGGTCGACAGCAACGCGACGCGAATCGGTCGCGACACTCGACACTCAGCAATACCCACCGATGCCAACAACCCCACATCGACAGAGCTTAGACGCGTGCCCGCCGAGAGGAGCGACTGCCCGCGGCGAATATCTTGGCCCCTGGGGCGAATATGCTGGGCAGCCACAGGGCGGAGGTCGGTACAAAGCTGCTCATCCTCCAGCCAGCAATCCTCTTGAGCCAACACGCAGTCCGCCCCCGGAGGAATCACCGCGCCAGTGAAGATACGTACCGCGGTGCCCGGCATCAGCGCCTCCGGGGCGGCGCCGGCAGGAACGCGTTGACTGACAGGCAGCGGACGACCGTCGAGCAGGTCCGCCCGCCGCACGGCATATCCGTCCATGGCACTGTTGTCATGAGGAGGAACGTCCAAGGGGGCAGAGATATCTTCACGCAGAATGCGCCCGGCCGCCTCGGCAATCGAGCAAGGCTCCGTCGAGAGCAGTGACGCATCGCTCAGCAACCGCTGCTGAACGGTGCCGACATCCTCCAGTAGCGCCATACTAATTGTGCGCCCGGGTATTCAGTACCCCGACAAAGTTGCAGGGCCGGTGGCGGCTGTCGAGCTGCTCGCGGATCAGCGATGTCCAGGCTGTGCGACAAGCGCCGGTAGAGCCTGGCATACAGAAAATGACCGTATTGTTGGCAAACCCAGCCAGCGCACGCGACTGTATGGTTGAGGAGCCAATCTCGGTGTAGGAGACTGCGCGAAAGACTTCACCAAAGCCCTCAATCTGCTTGTCAAACAGTACCGAAACAGCCTCAGGGGTGGAATCCCGCCCGGAAAACCCGGTGCCACCGGTAACCAGCACAGCGTCAACCTGCGGGCTAGCAATCCAGGCCGAGATAACCGCGCGTATCTGGTAGATATCATCTTTGACGATCTGCTTATCAGTCAGGGTATGCCCTGCTTCCTGCAATGACTCGACCAGATAGGCGCCCGAGCTGTCGCTCGACTCGTCGCGGGTATCCGACACCGTCAACACGGCGAGCTTCAGGGGTATCAAGATATCAGAGGCACTCATTCGACGCGTCCTCACAAAGACTTTTTATTAATTTGGGCAGCCATGCCCGCCACGGCAACTGCTTGATACCAAAATTTCTCAGCAGGCGTTCACACTGCAACACCGGCAATTCAGCGGGCCAGTCCCAGCCGCGCGGATCCTCGACAATGTCGGGGGCATTGGCCAGGTACTGACTGGCGTGGGCATAGGCGATTTCAGCAAAGGCGTAGGCGCTGCAACTGCCACTGCTCTGGTAATGGTAAATTCCGCGACAGGGCGCACCGCAGGTTAACTGGTCGACCATGGCAGACAATACGCGCGCCAGATCACTGACCGGCGTAGGACAGCTCTGTCCTGCATTGCGCAAGCCGACAACCTCGCCGGCCATCAGGCTCTCGAGTAAGGCGGCCAGAAAATTCTCTCCCGAAGAAGCGATCAACGGGCCTGCTCGCAAGACCAGTGACTGGCAGGGGGCCGACAACAGCCCCTCTTCCATCTCTGCCAGTCGCTGAGCCTCAACGGTCATGGCTGCGGGGGTTACATTTTCAGTCAGCGCTGTGTCGGCATCCAAGCCCTCCAGCACCCGGGCATCGCTGATCGCGATATAGCATTGCAACCGCGACGCCAGTAATGACAGGAGATTCTTCTGAACCAGCGGCAGACTGGGGCCAACCGCCTCACCGGGTATCAACAGAGCATTGATAAGGATGGCGCCATCGGCCAACGCCGGGTCGGCGAGCAGCTCATCGGCGGAGAGCCGCTTCAGCGCTCGCCCCCGTGAACTCAGTTGACTATCCAGCGCAGTGGCGAGCGTGCGATCTTCGCACAACAACAGAACGCTCACTTAACACCCTCGTGTAAACGGAACAAGCGATTCTCGTAGGCGACCGCTAAGCACTACGCACAGAAAAAGGCTATGCGTAAACATGAATTAAAACGGGATGTCGTCGTCGAAATCGTCAAAGCCACCGGCCGGTGGCTGTGCTGCAGGCGCCTGCTGAGGCGCTGGGCGCTGTTGAGCCTGCGGAGGTGCCTGACGGCGTTGCTGCTGTGGAGCCGGCGCCTGATTATAACTGTCATCGCCATAGCCGCCGCCCATACCACCGCCACCGCGGCTGTCGAGCATTTGCATCTCGGCCGCAACGATCTCGGTGGTATAACGATCCTGGCCACTTTGATCCTGCCATTTGCGGGTGCGCAGCGAGCCTTCCACGTAAACCTTGGAACCTTTCTTCAGGTATTCACCCGCGATCTCAGCCAAACGGTTGAAAAACACCACGCGGTGCCACTCGGTACGCTCCTGAGGCTGACCGGTCTGCTTGTCCTTCCAGCTTTCACTGGTAGCAAGCGTAACGTTGGTGACCGCGCCACCCGAGGGCATGTATCGGGTTTCGGGGTCCTGCCCCAGATTTCCGACCAAGATTACTTTGTTTATCCCACGCGCCATGCGCTGTCTCCTGTTATTTGTCTGCTGTTCAAGCCCTGCGACGAAAACTCACTATACCGGATAGAGGCCGAAGGCGTCATTACTCGTGCACGTCGATTCCGGCTGGCAAGAGCTTGGTATCGAAGCCCTGTTCAACGCGCAAATAGGCTTGCGACTGCGGCTCGAAAACCGTCATATCCATGGCTCCAGGTAAAGCGAGGACTTCACTTTTGAGTCGATCCGCCGTCCACTCCCCGCTGTGCCAGCGCAAGCTCAGGCTGATATTACGCGCAGGCAGCGCCATGTGCCGCGTGCATAACAACCAGACCACCGCCGCCAGCGCCGCCGCGAGAAAGACCGCGGCTTCGCCCCAGTGGCCCAGCAGCCAACCGCCCAGTGCACCGCCACAAAAAGCCCCGAGGAATTGAAAGCTGGCAAAAACCCCCATCGCCGTGCCCTTACCTCCGGCATAAGCAATGCGACTCAGCAAGGCAGGCAGCGAGGCCTCGAGGTAGTTGAACCCCGTGAAGAATATCAACAGGACAACCGTGACCGTCAGCAGCGTTGTCGGCATGACGGCCGCCGCCAGCTCAATCAGAATCAGCAAGATGATGGCGATACGCAGCATGCGGGTATGCCATTGGCGCGTCTCTGCCAGAATAATGCCCGGCACCATTAATACAAAGGCACCAGCCATCACCGGGAGATACATATACCAGTGATGCTCGGGAACCATGCCGAGACCCTGCAGCCTGCCGGGAATAATCAGAAACAGCGCCATCATGGCGGCATGCAGTACAAACACCCCAATGTTCAACCGCATCAGGTCCGGCGTCTGCAAGCACCTTATCAGCATACCCGCCAGGGGCTGGCTTCTCGGATCACGCAACTGCACCTGCGGCGACGGGATCAGCGTCAAGGTGATCACCACACCAACCCCGGCGAGCGCAGCCGTAACCAAAAACAATCCGGAAATTCCCGCTACCGAGGCGATTCCGGGACCAATGACCATCGCTATCCCGAACGAGACACCGATACTCATGCCGATTACCGCCATCGCCTTGCTGCGATGCTGCTCTCGGGTCAAGTCGGCAACAGTCGCGGTGAGGGTACTGGCAATAGCTCCAGCTCCCTGCAACAAGCGCCCCAGGATCACAGTAAAAATTGACTCCGCCGACGCTGCCAGCAGACCGCCGGCGGCAAACAGCAGCAAGCCACCGATGATGACCGGCTTGCGACCGACACGGTCAGACAGCATACCCAACGGGATTTGTAGCAGCGCCTGCCCCAGACCATAGATCCCGAGCGCCAAGCCAACCAGCACCGGCGTACTCAAGGCGTAGTCAGCGGCGTACAGCGGCAATACGGGCAGCAGCATGAACAAGCCCAGCATGCGGAATACATACAGACAGGCCAAGGCGGCAACAGCACGACGCTCAAGCGCAGACATCGACGAAGGGGGATTCAAAAGTGGAGTTGTCCTGAATCGAGAAGTTAATCCGGCCCGTAGTCTATCAGTTCAGGACGGGCTAAAAAACCGTAGCAATAAGCCGCTTTGGACTTTGCGCCCCCTTCAAACAGGCCCGTATAATGGGCCGTTTATCCAGACGGGATTATCAATGGATCGGATTATCGTTCGCGGGGCTCGCACCCACAATCTGAAAAACATCGACCTGGAAATCCCCCGCGACAAACTGGTGGTCATCACCGGCTTATCCGGCTCGGGAAAATCTTCGCTCGCCTTCGATACGCTGTACGCAGAAGGTCAGCGGCGCTATGTGGAATCCCTGTCGACCTACGCCCGGCAGTTTCTGTCGATGATGGAAAAGCCGGATGTCGACCATATCGACGGGCTCTCGCCAGCTATTTCCATTGAACAGAAGTCGACGTCACACAACCCGCGCTCTACCGTCGGAACGATTACCGAGATATACGACTACCTCCGACTGCTCTTCGCACGTGTTGGCGAGCCGCGCTGCCCAGACCACGACGCGCCACTCGCCGCCCAAACCGTCAGCCAAATGGTCGACACGGTTCTGGCACAACCGGAAGGCAGCAAACTGATGCTGCTCGCCCCCGTCATCAAAAACCGCAAAGGCGAACACCTCCACGTGCTCGACAAACTGCGCAGCCAGGGCTTCGTCAGGGCGCGCATCGACGGTATTGTCGTAGACCTGGACGACGCGCCAGAGCTGGACAAAAAGAAGAAGCACAGCATCGACGTGGTCGTCGACCGCTTCAAGGTAAGAGATGATCTCGCCCAACGACTGGCAGAGTCCTTCGAAACGGCGCTTGAGCTAAGCGACGGCATCGCCAGCATTGCCGACATGGATGCACCCGACGCTCCCGAACTGAACTTTTCTGCCAAGTTTGCCTGTCCTCACTGCGGCTACAGCCTCAGCGAGCTCGAACCGCGACTGTTCTCCTTTAACAGCCCCCAAGGCGCCTGCGGCAGCTGCGACGGGCTCGGCATCCGCCAGTATTTCGACGAAGCAATGATCGTCCAGCACCCCGAGGCCAGCCTGTCTACTGGTGCGATCCGCGGCTGGGATCGCCGCAGCGTTTACTATTTTCACATGCTGCAATCGCTTGCCGATCACTACGGCTTCGACATTGACGCCCCCTTCGAAGAACTGTCAAAAGCGCATCAGAAAGCCATTCTTCACGGCAGCGGTGACGAAGAAATCAGTTTCACCTACATCAATGACAGGGGCGACAGCTTCCAAAGAAAGCATCGCTTTGAGGGCGTCATCCCCAACATGGAACGGCGCTACCGCGATACCGAGTCCCAGACGGTGCGCGAAGAGCTCGCCAAGTATCTCAGCACCCACTCCTGCCCTGACTGCAAGGGGACTCGCCTGCGCCGCGAAGCGCGGCATGTGTTCATCGACGACAACACGCTGCCAGATATTACGGAAATGCCGGTCGGCAAAGCACAGCAATATTTCAGCGAGCTGGCACTGACAGGTCGCCGCGCACAGATCGCTGAAAAAATTCTCAAGGAAATTAATGATCGCCTGCGCTTCCTCGTCGACGTTGGCCTCAACTATCTCAGCCTCAGCCGCAGTGCCGACACACTGTCCGGCGGCGAAGCGCAACGCATCCGTCTCGCCAGCCAAATTGGCGCCGGACTGGTCGGCGTGATGTACATTCTCGACGAACCCTCCATAGGGCTGCATCAACGCGATAACGAGCGACTGCTCAATACGCTCCGTCACCTTCGGGATATCGGCAATACGGTGATTGTGGTGGAACACGACGAGGATGCAATTCGCACGGCCGACCACATTATCGACATCGGCCCACGCGCCGGTGTCCACGGCGGCCAGGTTGTCGCCGAGGGCGACCTCGACGCCATTCTCAACAACAAAAACTCTCTCACCGGAGACTACCTCAGCGGGCGTCGCGCCATCGCTCTCCCGGAGCAACGCCACCAGCCGGATCCGAAGCGCCACCTTCACCTGGAAGGCGCAATCGGTAATAACCTGCAAGACGTGAACCTGAACATCCCGCTCGGATTGATGACCTGCATTACCGGCGTCTCCGGCTCCGGAAAGTCGACACTGATCAACCACACCCTCTACCCAATAGCCGCTACCACGCTGAACGGCGCGACAACGCTCAAACCCGCCCCCTATGCAGATATCCGGGGCCTGGAGCTCGTCGACAAGTGCATCGACATTGACCAAAGCCCTATTGGCAGAACTCCTCGTTCCAATCCAGCAACCTATACAGGGATCTTCACGCCCATCCGTGAACTGTTCGCCGGCACACAGGAAGCCCGCTCCCGCGGTTACAAAGTGGGGCGCTTCAGCTTTAACGTGAAGGGCGGTCGCTGCGAAGCCTGTCAGGGAGACGGCGTCACCAAAGTGGAAATGCACTTCTTGCCAGATATCTATGTGGCTTGCGAAATCTGTCAGGGCAAACGCTATAACCGGGAAACACTGGACATTCTGTACAAGGGAAAAAATATTCACGAAGTACTGGAAATGACAGTGGAGGATGCCAATAGCTTCTTCGAGAATGTCCCAGCCATCGCCAAAAAACTGCAAACATTAATGGATGTTGGTCTGAGCTATATTCGGTTAGGCCAAGCCGCCACCACCCTGTCCGGGGGCGAAGCCCAGCGGGTCAAACTCGCCAAAGAACTGTCGAAGCGAGACACCGGAAAAACCCTTTATATTTTGGACGAGCCGACCACCGGCCTGCATTTTGAAGACATTCAGCTATTGCTTAGCGTTCTTCACCGGCTGCGCGATCACGGCAACACCGTCGTTGTCATTGAACACAACCTGGACGTGATCAAAACCGCAGACTGGCTGATCGACCTCGGCCCCGAAGGCGGCAGTGGCGGCGGGCAAATCATTGCCGAAGGGACACCCGAACACGTCGCCGAACAAGCTCAGTCACATACCGGACAATTTCTCAAACCGCTGCTGCAGCGCTAAACAAGTAACCGTCCGGTGAACCCCATACTTAATTCAAGTTTGCAAATTTGATTCGTG
>NZ_CFHTQA010000020.1:0-60150 GCF_984394615.1 Spongiibacter sp.
ACACCGACCACCGCTACTTCAACGCGTTTAAAGATGAAGACGTGAGCTCACTCGGCAGTCACGAGCTGATCGGCGCACGCCTGTCCTCAACGTCCCCCAACGGCAAATGGAATATCGCGCTGTGGGGACGCAACTTGACCGATGAAGAGTACATCGTGGACAGCACCGATCTGGAGGGCAATTTCGGGTTCATCTCCGAGTTCTACGGCGATCGTCGCAGCGTTGGCATCGACCTCAGCTACACGTTTTAGCAGGAGCTACACCCATGACTTTCCATCATAAATCCGTGCTGGTTACCGGGGCGAGCGGCGGTATCGGCGCAGAGATTTGCCGCCAGTTCACGGCTTCCGGTGCCACGGTGATCGCCGTCGACATCAATGAAGCAGCCCTGCTTTCGCTGAAACAGGCACTGGGGGCGCAACTCGAAATCGTCGTTTGCAACCTTCGGCACGAGGAGAAGATCAGCGATCTGGCCTCGAAACTGTCAGGGCGATGCATCGACATACTGGTTAACAATGCAGGCGTGGGACGGTTTGTTGATTACAACTTCACCACGGAGGACTTTGACTGGCATTTCCATATCAATACCCGCGCCCCCATGTTGCTGGTCAAGCACTTGATACCCAACCTGAAACACAGCGCGGCACCCGCCATTGTCAACATTGCCTCGGTGGCCGCCCGTATTGAGTGGGCCAACCACTTCCTCTATTCAACCACCAAAGCTGCGCTCGAAAAATTTACCCACCACCTGGTTAAGGACCTGCCCTGGCTGCGCGCCAACGCGGTGCTCCCGGGCGTTATCGACACCGCAATACTGGAAGGTCTGGACAATATGAATCTCGACGAACTACGCGCCTACCTCGCCCAGGAGATTCCCTGCAAACGCATCGGTGTCCCTGCCGACATTGCCAACGCCGTCCTCTTCCTCAGCTCAGACCATGCCTCGTACATCAATGGCGCATCGCTGGTCGTGGATGGAGGGGTGATGCATTCAAATACCTGGGTAGGCCTTTAATCTCTTTCTGACAGGAGTTCATTTATGTCAAACGCAGTATACGTTCTGGGCGGTGCACAATCTGACTTCGCCCGAGACATGCACAGTGAAGGCCTGAGCGTCTTCGATCTGTTCAAGGAAACATTAGCCGAAGCACTCGAGCAATGCGATTTACCCGCGGAAGACATTCAACGCGGGCATGTTGGCAACGCCTCCGGCGACGTATTGACCGGCTATGCGCAGATGGGTGGCTTTTTCGGCATGGCCGATCACCGCCTTGCCGGAATGCCAGCCGGGCGACACGAAGCCGCCTGCGCCTCGGGCAGCATGGCTCTGTTGGGCGCCATGGCCGATATCAGCGCGGGCTACTATGACGTGGTCTGCGCAGCCGGTGTAGAGGTAATGGGGGTCGACACCGCAAACCTGAAAGAGTTTGCCACCGTTGACCAAGCTATTGGCAGCCACGCCTGGCCCTCGGAACGCAAACAGGGCCACTGGGTCTGGCCCTATCTGTTCAGCCAGTTCCTGATCGACTACCGCGAGCGCTATGGCGTTGACTACCGCCACCTTGGGGAAATCACCCGACTGAACTTGGAGAATGCCCGGAAAAACCCCAATGCCCGAGGTCGCAGCTATGCCTCAACGCCAGCCTGCTTTATCGAAGACGACGTTGCCAATCCGAAATCCATGGATGAGTTTCGCAAGCACGATACCTGTCGCACGGCAGATGGCGCCGCCTTTGTGTTTCTAGCCAGTGAAGCCTATGCGCGCAGCTACGCACAGCGGCGCGGTATTCGCTTTGAAGAGATTCCACGCATCAAGGGCTTCGGCCACGCCACCATGCCAACCGAGCTGCAAACCAAGCGGGAAATCAATCAAAAATCGGGTAGCCCGTACTATATGCCGCACCTGCACAACACCATTCAACAGGCTCTTCAGCGTGCCAGCTTCTCAGCAGTCACCGGCGTTGACCTCATGGAAGTTCACGACTGCTTCAATATCTCTGAGTACATGATTATTGACCACAGCGGGCTCGTGCAGCCCGGATGCGCCTGGCAGGCCATCGAAGATGGCAGCATCGCCCCCGGCGGTAGGTTGCCGGTCAATCCCAGCGGCGGTCTGCTGGGCGCAGGTCACCCCATCGGCTGTACTGGGGTGCGCATGGCACTGGACGCTTACAAGCAGGTCACTGGCCAAGCAGGCGACTACCAAATCGGCGGTGCAAAAAACGCCATGACGGTGAATGTTGGCGGAACGCTCACCACCACGGCAGCCCTCATTATAGGATGTGACGACTAATGACCTCGACAGACACACTCAGCACCCAGCGCAGCACCGAAGAGGTTGTTCGCCATCACCTGGCGTCCCTGCTGGACGGCAACATCGACCGCATTCTGACCGACTACGATGACTGCACCACGGTCTTCACCCCGGACGGCCCGGTCCAGGGCCTGGCGCCTCTGCGCCAGTTGTTCCAGAACTTTCTGGGCCAGCTCCCGCCGGGCAGCCTGGAAAAACTGGAGGTGTCCCGCCAGGATATTCGGGGCGACAGCGCCTATCTGCTCTGGCGCATTCCGGGACTGTTTGCACTGGGCACCGACACGCTGGTCATTCGAGACGGCAAGATTCGCCTTCAATCTTTCGCCATTGCCGCCAACTGAAAAACGGCAAGCAATAACCACCCGTCCGTTTGCGGCCCACGGGGCCGCCTTTTTATACCGATACCACTCAGAACTGATAGCTCAACGACAGCTTGTAGTTGCGGGGCTGGCCGTACTCAAGCTGGCCATAGAAGCCGATCTGGCTGTAATACGTCTCGTCCAGCGCATTCTCCATATTGAACTGTGCAGCCAATTGCTCAGTGAACTGATAACGCAGCATCATGTTCACCAGGATGTAGGCCTTTTGCTCCAGCCGTTCCTGCTGGCTCGTCACCGGATTGTCGACATCGGTGTAATTGTCGCCCTGCCAGTTCACCCCACCGGCGACCGTCAGCTTGTTCAACACCCCACCAAAGCGATAGGTCGTGTAGAGCTTCAGCATTTCCCGAGGCTGATCGGTATTCACCTTTTCGCCACTCGCATCCTCCGCGGTGAAACGGGTATAGCTAAAGCTGACATCCCAGCCGTCGGCCAGTTGGCCGACCAGCTCCAACTCCACCCCCTGAGTTTCCGCGCCATCAGCCTCGTAATAGGCCTGACCGAGCCCCCCGGTGCCGGGCAGGGTTTCCCCGGCATCCAGCTGCCCCAACTTATCTTGTTCAATGCGGAAGACACTGACCGTGGTATGCAGTGCGTCATTAAAAAAGCGGCTTTTTACCCCAAGCTCCTGGCTCTTGCCGAGAATGGGATCGAGGAAACGCCCCGTTTTGTCCTGGAGATTCTGCGGCTGAAAAATCTCGGTATAGCTGAGGTACAGCTTATGCCTTGAACTCAGGTCGTACAGCGCCCCCGCATAAGGCACCCACACCCCGGACTCAGAAAACGCCACCTTGGTGTTGCCAAAGGTATAACCGTCGCGCTCCCAATCCGACACCCTGCCGCCGACAATCACCTTAAACGCGTCGCTGACAGACAGCCGCGTAGCGAGATAGATGCCGGACTGCCGGGTGTCCATATCGACATCTTTGCTGCTGGCACCCCAGCTAGGCTGAGGATAGCGACCATCCCAATCATAGAAACTGCCGACCGGGGGCACCGAAGTGACCGCACTCACATAACCGGCCTCATTCTGATGGCTGTCGAGTACACCGAGTGTTAATTCATGCTGGCGCGAAAACAGTGTGTACTCACCGCTTAGCTGGGCGCTCAGGCTGGTCATTTCACGCTCGGTATCGGAGCGGCGCGGTGACGCACCCAGGCCATTTCCGGTGGCCTTATCAACTACGCCATAGAGATACACCAGATCAAGATCGGCCTCATTAACACTGTGGTTAACGTTCAATTTAAGTCGCCAGTTGTTGCTGAAGTCATGGACAACGTCGAGATAGCTGTTCTCGACGGTTGATGCCCACGATGTCCAACTTGCCCCCGTCGATGTAGACCGCGCCCAATCGGTTCTGGACCCGTCGCTATACCACACCGGCAGCCCACCCCAAGTTGAGCCTTCCGGCAGATTGTCCTGACGACTGCCCCCCACTCTCAGCAAGGTCTGCTCGGAAATATCGGCATCGACGACCGCATACACCACCCGCTTGCGTTCGCTGGCGAAATCACGAAAGGAATCCGCATCTTCATACACGACCACAGTGCGGCCACGCAGTGAACCGCTGCGATTCAGCGCACTGCCCAGGTCGACCTCCAGACGGCGTGAGTTCCAGCGTCCGAGCGTCACCGTGGCGTCGCCGCTGAACTCGCGAGCATTGGCATGCTTGCGCACCAGATTGATCGAAGCCGAGGGATTCCCTGCTCCGGTCAACAGCCCGGTGGCCCCCCTAACAATTTCAATGCGCTCATACAGGGCCATATCACTCTGCGTTTCGCCGGCATCGCCACCGGACTGCCAAGTCACCGGCACCCCGTCAATTTGATAGTTGTCGATATCAAAACCGCGCGCCGAAAAACGCTGACGAGAACTGTCCAGCCCCTTGGCAGAGACACCCGCCGCATTATTTACCACGTCGGTCAACGAACGCAGGTCCTGATCTTCAATACGCTGAGAAGTCATGACACTCACCGACTGTGGCGTTTCATAGAGTGTCAGACCCAGTCCCGTTGCGGTGTCAATTTGCTCGTTGATCGTGTATTTCCCGGTAACCACAATCTCTTCCGGCTTCGCCGGCGATGTCTGATCTGCCGGTGCGCTAGCCGCAAAAGCGCTACCACCGGCGAACAGGCCTACTCCCAGAACAATGCGAGAAATCGAATAGCCAAGTTTGGTCATGTGCGAGCCTTATCGAAGGAAAATTTCCCGCACATTAAAGATAAGGATTATCATTATCAATAATAAGATAGCGACCCGCCATTCTCATCGCCCATGTCCAGTACCGCATATCTCCCGATTCATCGGGCTTTCCGCGCGGTTCACATTATATTGCTTGCGCCTTATTAATTTTAATGATAATCATTATCATAAATTCAGCAAAGTGAGACTCCACCATGTTATGCATCGACGCTTGGCTTGAACGGAAAGATCCTCAACTGCGACTGCTCAATAGTGACACCGGACGCGAGCACTGCCGCCTCAGTGGCGAGAGTCTGGAAGAGCTGATCAGCAGTGGTGAACTCGACCCCGCAGAGCTTTCGACGCGACCACTCAATGACCCCGATATCATTGCCACAGTGCTTCGCAGTCAGTGGCGACAACAATAAACCACAAACGCAATTGATAGTCATTATCAAATACTGATACAATGGGCCTCATCGAGCAGCATCACCCAGCGGAGGCCCCAAGTGTCAAAGTTTATTCAGGAAACCGTCACGCATATCCATCACTGGAACGACTCCCTGTTCAGTTTCCGCACTTCACGGCAGCAATCCCTGCGCTTTGAAAATGGCCACTTCATCATGATTGGCCTGGAGGTTGAGGGAAAACCCCTGATGCGCGCTTACAGTGTGGCCAGCGCCAACTATCAGCCCGAACTGGAATTTTTCAGCATCAAAGTGCCAGACGGACCACTGACCTCGCGTCTGCAGAACATTCAGGTTGGCGACCGGGTCATCATGAGCACCAAGCCCACAGGCACGCTGATTGCCGGGAATCTGAAACCGGGCAAGCACCTCTATTTGCTGGGTACGGGTACCGGGCTGGCGCCCTTTCTGAGCATCATTCGCGATCCGGACATTTATGAGCGCTTCGAAAAAATCATACTCGTCCACGGCGTGCGTCATGTCTCCGAGCTCGCGTATCAACAACTGATTGAAGAAGCCTTGCCACAGGACGAGTACCTGGGCGACTGTGTTCGCGAACAACTGATTTACTACCCCACTGTCACTCGCGAGCCCTACAAGCATAACGGTCGCATTACTGACCTGATGACCAGCGGCAAGCTGTTTCTGGACATTGGTCTTCCCAAGCCGACAAGCGACGACGACCGCTTTATGCTCTGCGGCAGTCCGAGCATGTTGAAAGACCTTTGCCGCATTCTGGATGAGCGCGGCTTCACTGAATCCCGTCACGGTCATCTGGCCGACTACGTTATTGAGCGGGCATTTGTAGAGCAGTAACACCGACGCGCCGGTGAAGCGGCTGCGTCCAAACTCTGAGATAATAGGCGCCTTTCAGCAGGATTCCGTTACGCGCCATGTCCCAGCAGCACTATGACGTTATTATCCTCGGCGCGGGAGCGTCGGGGTTGTTCTGTGCCTTTACCGCCGCACAGCGCGGACGCCGGGTACTGGTGCTGGAACGCGCCAACAAAGTCGGCAAGAAAATCCTGATGTCCGGCGGCGGCCGCTGCAATTTCACTAATCACTTTGTCGAAGCTGATAATTTTATTTCCGGCAATCGGCATTTCTGCAAAGCGGCCCTGACGCGCTTCAACCAATGGGATTTCATCGCCATGGTCGAGCGCTACAACATCGCCTATGAAGAGCGCAAACACAGCCAGTTATTCTGCCTCGACTCCGCCAAAGACATTCTCAATATGCTGCTGGACGAATGCGCCAGCGCCGGTGCTGACATCCGCACCCACTGCGAAGTGACTCAGGTAACCGCACAGAAAGAAGGCGACTATCGCTACGAACTGGCCGTCAGCACGCCGCAGGGTGAGGAGCGCCTGCACTGCGAATCACTGGTAGTGGCCACCGGCGGCCTGTCGATACCCACACTGGGCGGCAGCGGTATTGGTTACGACCTCGCTCGACAGTTTGGCCTGCAGCTCACCCCACGCGACGCCGCGCTGGTGCCCTTTATGTTCAGTGATCAGATGAAAGGTCTTTGCGAGCGCCTGTCCGGGCTTGCCCTCGACGTGGAAGTCAGCGCGAATAATCGAACATTCCGCGAGGCCCTGTTGTTTACGCATCGAGGGATGAGTGGCCCGTCAATGCTGCAGATATCCAACTACTGGCATCCCGGCGACAGCATTAGCATTAATCTGTTACCCGATGACAATGCCGGTGACTGGCTGTTGACGGCCAAACAGCAACATCCCCGCAGCCTGCTGCGCAGCGTACTCGCTCAAAAATTGTCAAAGGGCCTGGTCGCAGAATTGCAACCGCTGTGGTGGGCGCAACACAGTGAAACGCCGCTGGCCGAGTTCAGCGACAAAGCCCTGCGCAACATTGGCGAGCAGCTTAACCAGTGGCGCTTAAAACCCTCGGGCACAGAGGGCTATCGCACCGCAGAAGTTACCCGAGGCGGGGTAGATACCGACGGTATCAGCTCCAAAACGATGGAAGCCAAACAGCAGCCCGGTCTTTATTTCATCGGCGAAGTGCTGGACGTGACTGGCTGGCTGGGCGGCTTTAATTTCCAGTGGGCCTGGTCGTCCGGCTACAGTGCTGGACTCGCGGTATAACGCATCACTCGGCCGCGTCGCCATCCATGACTAATACCTTAGCCCCACGGACTTGACGGGTTTTCAGGGAGACCAGCGCGCGATTGGCATCGCGCAGTGAAAAACATTCGACCTCGGGGCGAATCCCGGCCTCCGCCGCCAGTCGCAGGAACTCGACAATATCTCGACGCGTGACATTGGCGACCGTCTTGATTTCCTTTTCCCGCCACAGATCACGGGGATAGTCCAGCGATGTCAGCACCGTATTGTCGCGGTCTTCCTTGCGAATGGCGTTAATCACCAGGCGGCCGCCGGGCAGCAGTTGCGACATGGCGGAGACCACCGGGAGCCACGCGGGCGTCGTGTCGATAATGGCATGCAGCGGCTGCGGCGCAGCATCGGTGGTATCCCCTGCCCAGTCCGCGCCCAGCGAACGGGCAAACTCGCGGCTTTGCTCATCGCGAGCAAAGACATATACCGGCGAATCCGGATACAGGTGGCGGGCCAGAGGCAGGACCAGATGCGCAGAGCCACCAAAGCCGGTCAATCCCAACCGCTGGCCGTTCTCAATCCCCGCCAGACTCAACGAGCGGTAGCCAATGGCGCCTGCGCACAACATCGGCGCCGCCTGAATATCCTCTAGCCCCTCAGGCAACGGCACGGCATAACGGGCATCCACCACCATATACTCGGCATAGCCGCCATCGATATCCAGACCGGTACCGCAAAAGTCAGCGCAAAGATTTTCCCGTCCGCTGCAGCAGTATTCACACTCACCGCAGGCACTGGCGATCCAGCCCACCCCCACCCGCTCGCCGGGGCGCCGTATGCTCACGCCGTCACCGACCGAGGCAATGTGCCCAACGACCTGATGCCCCAATATTCGCGGCAGTTCCGCAGGCGGCAACCGGCCCTCAATTTCGTCCAGTTCGGTGTGACAAACACCGCAGGCCGCCACGTGTATGAGCACCTCACCCGGCGCCGCCGCGGGCGTTGGCAACCTTTTAAAAACCAGTGGTTCACTGTCGGCGCTGATGGCCCCCAGCGTTTCCAAACACATCGCATCCATTGCCTGACTCCGATCTTGGTCGTAAACAGCAGCCCAGCCTGTAAACCTACCGCGTCAATACCTCGCTGCAAACCGCTCAGGCGAATCGAAGCGCAGGGCAATCCGCGTTAGAATAGCGCGATCATCATCCACGACCGGAGCGGCACATGGCATCGCTGCAAGAACAACTGCTGAAGGCGGGACTCGCCGACGAGAAAAAGGCCAAGCAAATCAAGAAAGAGCAGCGTCAGGCCAAGAAAGCCAATAAGGGCAAACCCCAGGTCAACGAGTCGCGGCTGGCAGCGGAAAAGGCGCTGGCAGAAAAAGTCCAACGCGACCGCGAGCTGGGGCGCCAGCGACAGGCCGAAGCTGACAAAAAAGCGATTTATGCGCAAATTGTGCAGTTGGTTAACACCAGCCGTATCGACCGCAAAGGCGGTGAGGTTGCCTACCAGTTCACCGATGGCAAAAAGATCAAAAAGCTCTATGTCACGGCCGCGCAGCAGAACCAGCTCACCAAGGGCATGATCGCGATTAGCAAACTGGGGGAAGAGTATGAACTGGTACCCGCTAATATCGCCGAGAAAATTGCCCAGCGCGATGCCTCGGTGATTCTTGTGCACAACAAGCCCGGTGCCGATCAGGTGGATGAAGACGACCCCTACGCGGACTACCCGATTCCCGACGATTTGATGTGGTAATGCAAAGCGCGACCGACCACGCTGCACTGGACGTTCTGCGTTCCGTCTTTGGCTACGAAAATTTCCGCAACCATCAGGCCGACATCGTCCGCCAACTGATCGACGGTGGCGATGCGCTGGTACTGATGCCCACCGGCGGCGGCAAGTCCCTGTGCTTTCAAATCCCCGCGCTGGTACGCAGCGGTACGGCGATTGTTGTCTCGCCACTCATCGCCCTGATGCAGGATCAGGTCGACGCTCTGCGCCAGAACGGCGTGCGCGCCGCCTGCCTGAACTCCAGCCTGAGTGGACCGGAAGCCAGGGATGTCGAACAGGCCCTGCTCGCCGGGGAACTGGACTTGCTCTACGTGGCTCCAGAGCGGCTGATGATGCCGCGTATGCTGGAACTGCTGGATCGCAGCCCGCTGTCCCTGTTTGCCATCGACGAGGCGCACTGCGTCTCCCAGTGGGGGCACGACTTCCGCCCCGAATATATCCAACTGTCGATTTTGCACGAACGCTTCCCGGCCGTGCCGCGTATTGCCCTCACCGCCACCGCCGATGAACGTACCCGCGAAGAGATTATTCAACGGCTGGCCTTGGAATCGGCGCAGGTCTTCAATAATGGCTTTGACCGCCCCAATATTCGCTACCGCATCGCGGAGAATAACGGCAATGCCCGTGAACAACTGCTGCGCTTTATCCGCAACGAACACGACGGCGATGCCGGGATCGTCTACTGCTTATCCCGCAAGCGCGTAGATGACACCGCCGCCTGGCTGCAAAGCAAAGGACTGAACGCCCTGCCCTATCACGCAGGCCTGCCCACGGAAACACGCCAGCAACATCAAAGCCGTTTCCTGCGCGAAGACGGCGTGATTATTGTCGCCACCATCGCCTTTGGCATGGGTATCGACAAACCCGATGTGCGCTTTGTCGCCCACCTCAATCTGCCCAAGAGCATCGAAGCCTATTATCAGGAAACCGGTCGTGCCGGGCGCGACGGATTGCCCTCCGACGCCTGGATGCTCTACGGCCTGCAAGATGTCATCACCCTGCGGCAAATGCAGGAAAGCTCTGAGGCCAACGAACAGTACAAGCGTGTTGAACGCCACAAGCTCGATGCCATGCTCGGTCTCTGCGAACTGGAAAGCTGCCGCCGTCAGGCACTGCTGGCTTATTTCGGTGACCATCTCGACCAGCCCTGCGGCAATTGCGACAACTGCCTGACCCCACCTGAAACCTGGGACGCCACCGTAGCGGCCCAGAAAGCCCTGTCCTGTGTATACCGCACCGGCCAGCGCTTCGGGGTGAACTATCTGGTGGATATTTTGCTGGGCAAAGACAGTGATCGCGCCCAGCAGTTCGGCCATCAGAAACTCGGCGTATTTGGCGTTGGCAAAGAGCTGAACAGCAGCCAGTGGCGCGGCCTCTTCCGACAGCTGATCGCCCGACGCCTGTTGCAGGTTGATCTGGATGGTCACGGCAGCCTGCTGTTAAGCGAATCTGCCCGGCCAGTACTTCGCGGTGAGCAAGTGCTTACCCTGCGTAAACTCAGCAAGGTCAGCGGCGGCAAGCGCGAACGCCGCAGCTTTGCCGACACCGCTCACAGCCGCCTCTGGGAAGCGCTGCGCGCCCACCGCAAGCAACTGGCCGAAGAACAGGGCGTGCCCGCCTATGTGATTTTCCACGATGCCACCCTCGCCGAAATGGCCGAGCGCCAGCCCCAAACGCTGGACCAGCTCAGCCATATCTCCGGTATCGGTCAACGCAAACTGGATGCCTACGGCGACAGTTTTCTGGATGTGATTCTGGAGAATGCCGACACCCAGCCCAAAACCGATACCGCCGAACAGAGCGTGCAACTGCTCTGTCAGGGTATGAAGCCGCTGGAAATTGCCCATCGCCGCGAACTCACCCTGGCCACCGTATACCGGCATCTGGCCGCGGCAATCACCGCTGGCGAGCTGGAACTGGATGATGTCATCGAACTGGACGACGCCGCGCTGCAGGAAATTCGCTTCGCCTTTGAACACAGTGAAGACGGGCGCCTGAAGCCCGTGTACGAAGCCCTGGGCGGCGAATACGATTACGGCATATTGGAATGCGTGCGCGCCGCAGACGCGGTCAGCGCCTGAGCGGCTCATCAGCACGGTGTTGCGCGGCAATATAGGCCGCCGCCGCACGACCTGCCACCCGGCCACTGGCAAAACAGGCCGTCAGTAAATAGCCACCGGTTGGCGCATCCCAGTCCAGCATTTCTCCGGCGCAGAACACTCCGGGACGCGCGTTCAGCATCAAGCCCTCATTCAGAGCGGAGGACATAACGCCTCCCGCCGTGCTGATCGCCTCGTCAATCGGCCGCCAGCGACTCAGACGCTGAGGCAACTGCTTTAACCGCGACGGCGTCTTATCGACAGCCTGCATCTCGGCTTTGCTCGTCAGTGCTTTGAGCAAGGCCAGCTTGCTGCCTTTGATACCGATTTTACGCAGGCGATTACTCAGCGACTCACTGCGGCGCTGCGCCCGCCATTTTTCCGTCAGCGCCTCGGCGGTCATATCCGGCAGCAGATCCCAGTGAATATCCGCGTGGCCGTCGCGCTGGATCAAACCACGCAATGCCGCCGAGGCGGCGTATATCAAGCCGCCTTCCAGCCCATATTCGCTGATCAGCGCATCGCCTTTACGCGCCCAGCGCTGTCCCTCACAAGTAGTGAATGACAGGCCAATATTCTTCAGCGCCTCGCCGGCATGATCGCCGCGTAAAAACGCGGGCCAGGCAACCTCAAAGCCCATATTGCTGGGCTCAAAGGCCGCGCAAGCCACCCCGTGCTGCATCAACAACGGCAGCCACTGGCCGTCCGACCCCAATGCCGCCCAACTGCCGCCACCCAAGGCCAACACCACTACTGAGGCGCGAAGGTTTTTGCGACCTGCCGGCGTGTCGAAACAAAGTTCGCCGCGGTCATTCCAGCCCTGCCAGCGATGGCGAATATGAATATTCACTCCGCTGTTACGCAAGCGACGCAGCCAGGCACGCAGCAATGGCGCGGCCTTTTTCTGCACGGGAAAGACTCGCCCCGAGCTGCCCACAAAGGTCTCAATACCCAGCTCGCGGCTCCAGTCGCGCAGGGCCTCGGCATCGAAGTCATCAAGCCACGGTGCTAGCCATTCCCGCCCGCGGCTATAGCGATTAATAAATGCTGCGGGCGCGTCGCTGTGAGTCAGATTGAGGCCGCCAATACCGGCGCGCAGAAATTTACGCGCCACCGTGGCTTTGGCCTCGAAAACATCTACCGGCACTCCCGCCTCGGCCAGTTGTTCGGCAGCCATCAACCCTGCCGGGCCAGCGCCAATAACGACAGCGGGGAGTAAGGACGAAGTGGTCACGCGTTCAGTCTTTTACCAGAAATTGTGCACGCGCTTTGGCAATCGGCTGGGCAGGATCCTCCTGCCAGGCACTGATGCTGACGTTAATCATCTTGCGGCCCAGATACACCATTTCACAGCGGGAATAGGTATCGGTGAAGCGTCCGGCCCGCACGTAGTCGATAGAAAAATCGACGATTTTGGGGGTTTTCTGACTGCCGGTGTGGGCCAGCACATGCACAATCGCCGACATCTCCATAAAGCCCGCGATGGCACCGCCGTGCAGCGCAGGCAGGGTCGGATTGCCGATATTACTTTTCTTGGCAGGCAGCAGAAAACAGCCGTCAGTATCGAGGATTTCGACGCCCAGGGTCTTGGCGTAGGGAATGCGGTCAATACGAGTCTGAAATTCACGGGTGGTCATTGTGCTGCCCTCTTCGCCGCTTCCGAAGCGCGGAACTCCCTCCGCAAGTCTTCAAACAAGGCGGCCTCCATGCGAAAGAAATTTCCGACGGCCGAGGCCACCGGCCGAGACGTATCGCCGTGATGCGCCAAGGCGCGGGTAAAAATCACGCTGGAGCTGACCCGATAGACTTCGGCATCGGCATAAACGGTCTTACCGGGGGTTGCCGCGCGCATATAATCGATGCGCAGATCAATGGTCGGCGTCATGCCCAGATCATCCAGCGCGGTCGCCGCGGCGAAACCACAGCAGGTATCCAGCAAGGTTGTAATCGCGCCGCCATGCAACACCCCGGTATCCGGATCACCGATCAGCTGTTCGCCATACGCCATCGACATGCGGACACGGTGAAGGGCGACGTCTTCCACACGAATACCGAGCGTATTGAAGTGATCACCTTCATTTTGACTGAGCACCACATCAACGAAACGACGCAGCTCTTCCAAATCCAGTGCCATAGTGCTCCCACCCCCAACATCACTTTCGACTTGCGCGGCAGTAGCGACGCGCCGTCGGGCAGTTTACCGGGGCGGCCCGCAAAAGGTAAGCAACTAACGACTGCGCATTGCCAGAAACAACTCGGCGGTGGCCAGCGCATCGCTGAGCGCATTGTGGGCGGGATAGGAAGGCAGACTATAGTGCTTGCGGCAGTCGGCCAGACGCAGTTCACCGGGCGTCAAAGCATCCTGGTGACGGAGACGACGGCGGCGTTCCTGTTGCAGGGTATCAACGTAGGGCAGTAGCAGGGGCGCGGCAAAGTAGCGGCGGCTGAGCTGATTCAGAAACGCCATGTCCAGCGTCCCGCCGTGGAATAACAGCGTCCTGCCCCCGGCCGCCAACAGCAGGTCGCGCATCACCGATTCCGCGTCTTCCCCACCCTCGCGATCACAGTCCCGCAGATGGTGAATCGTCGCGCTGTCACCGACGTCGCCCTTGGCCTGCAACAGCCGATGCGCAGCCGAAGACAGATCAATTTCCCCATGGCTCACTGCCACCCAGGCAGCACTGACCACTTCCCCCTCATCTGGCGACAGAGCCGTGGTTTCCAAATCAATCGCAAGGTAATCGGCATTCCGGTCTTGGGATGGGCGAAGTGGGCTGTGTTGCCAGCACTGCCGCAACGGCTCGGCGGCACGCTGGCGATGAGACAGACGCTTGATGCGAAGGGCCAGCGCTGAGCACATCGCGTCCACCACTCAGGCCCCGGCGCGATAGCGCAGTTTGACGATCTCTTCAGCCTGATGAACAACCCGAAACGCCTGCTTCAAATGGTGACGCTGCAAACGACTGAGTTGGCGGGGATCGCAATAGTTGTCTGGCGTTTCACCCGCCGCAATTTGCGCGGCCTGCTGTTGCAGGCGAATACGATTGATCAGGGTGAAGGCATCTTCCAGATTACGGCTGTCGAGCAAGGTCATGGCACCGGCTTTCACCAGAGCCTGTAAGCGTCGATGAGTATTCACTTCGCTGACGCCACAGGCCAGAGAATGCAGCCGCGCCAGCTCGATGATCGGCAAGACACCGCGCTTTTTCAGGTCCAGCCCCTGTCGATGCTCGCCACTGCGTTCCAGAATAAATCGTCCAAACAAACTGAGCGGCGGGGAGCTGGACAGGACATTTTCTGCCAAGGCAGCAAGGAAAATGGTATTGCGCTGGCTGTGCGTCAGCATGTGCTGCTGCAAGCGATCAGCGAATTCGCGTTTACCGGCAATGGCGCGCAGATCAAAAAAGATGCTGATTCGCATCACCGCATCGCTGCTGGGGCTGCGCATCCAGGCATCGACAGTGGCCTCCCAGTCGCGGGCGCGCTGCCGCCACTGGGGTGACTTCGCCATCACATCGCCAGGACAGAAATCGTAACCGCATTGATCCAGCCCGCTACAGACAAAGTCCGCCAAACGCGCAAACCAGTCCATATCGGCATCGCTGGCACTGTCGCAAATCAGCAAGCCGTTATCCTGATCGCCGCCCAGCAACTGTTCGCCTCGAGCCTGTGAGCCAAAACCCATCCAACAGTAATCGCAGGGCGCAGGCCCCAGTTGCTGCTCGGCCAACTGGATGAGACGACGGGTCAGCGCGTCACTCACGGCAGTGGTCAGCTGGGTAATTTGAACAGCCGGTGTATCGGCCTCCACCCATTGGCGAAACAGGCTGGGAAGTCTTGCCAACTGCGCCTGCAATGCCTCAACACTGTCGAGGCGGGAAAGGCGCTGTACGAAAAAGATCGGGTCGTCTTCCCGAGCCACATTCACATCTGACGTGGTTAACACCCCTTGAAGTTGACCGGCGTCATCGACCACAGGCAAGTGGTGAACCCGATGCTCGGTCATGCTCAATACCGCATCAAACAGGCTGTTATCCGGACTCACACGATGGGGTTGGGCGGTCATAATCGTCGCAACAGGCTGCTCGGGACTCCGCTCTGTGGCGATGACCCGACTACGCAGATCGCGATCCGTGATAATGCCTCGCAGCTGCCCGCCCTCAGTGATAAAGGCCGACGACACACGCCGCTCGGTCATCGCCTTGGCCGCCGCTTTAATCGACGTGTCGGCACTGAGCTGCAAGGGGTCCGCACTCATCGTGGCAGTGACCGGCTGCATGAGAAACGACGGTTGTCCCCGGTAGCGGGCAGCCCGGCGCAAGCGGCGCTCAGCGCGGGCGTGAAAGAAACGGTCAATATGGCGATGTTGGCGGCGCAGCGCCTGCAGGGCATTTTCCGGCAGGCGATAGACCAGGCAATCCTCGACGGCCAAGTAATAGCGCGAGTCCGCGTCGGCGTCTTTGGCGACATTGGGCGAGAAGCTTTCACCGCTTTCCAGACGCTGCAGCAAACCACTCTCCTGCTGCTCGTCCACCATGCCACTGCGCAGGATAAACAAACCGTCGCCATCCGCCGGCCCAAAGCGGTGCTGGCGCCGAAAATAAGCAACTTTCAACTGTGGTGCCAATGCGGCCAGCACCTCATCATCCAGGCTGTCGAACGGCAGGCACTCGGCAATAAAATCCTGCACTAGCGCCAGTTCAGCCATATCGCTCATGATCGGCTCCTTATCGCTTCCGCGACCTCAGCCCTCAGGGCTTCTGATCGCGAAAATCCCGCTCGAAACTGGTTTCATAAACGGTGAAGGCCAAACCGGTTTCACCGTAGTAGAGGCTGTCATCGGCCATTGCCACCACTCTCAACAAGGGCGCGTCGCCTTTGGGCACGGAGCTGCGAATCTGCCAGCGTCGGCCATCATCCGAGATGGGCGTCATGGCCAGCGGTGGATACTCGGTATCGGCGTCGGGGGTAATGGCGATTTTGGCCGCCTGCAGCGGAAATACCGATTCCAGTGTCAGCCCCAACACATGCTCGCTGCGCATGTCTGCCTGAAAATGCAGTTTGAAGTTGCCATTCTTGAAGGTGCAATGCCCACTCGAATATCGGCAGGACGAACTGGCCGCCAGCTCGTAGCTGCTGCCTGGTTCGGCCTGATGTGGCCGTTCGCTTACCGCCCGGTCAACACCAACGTAGGCAAGAATAG
The DNA here is from genome assembly GCF_984394615.1 of Spongiibacter sp. NCBI lineage: Bacteria > Pseudomonadati > Pseudomonadota > Gammaproteobacteria > Cellvibrionales > Spongiibacteraceae > Spongiibacter > Spongiibacter sp. The sequence goes on from NZ_CFHTQA010000020.1 coordinate 16,518, forward strand.
CGAGGATCGGTGTCACGATCATCGCGACAACAAAATGTTTATTCGTGAGTATGGATGTGGCGCTCATTGAAGTTCCCGCAATAGCGTGTCCGTCGTGGAAAACTCGCTGTCACACAGCGTTACAAGGCAAATTTCAGTGTAGCGGTTTTGTTCGGCAGGGTCGCCGAAAAGAAAAAAGGCGGACAGTGGGGAGCTGCCCGCCGTTGCCACGATCAGTGATCGTGGGCTTCGTTGACACCCACCGGCACGCGAATGTGCTCGACGAGTTCCTGCACCTCTGCCGGTGGCTCTTTGGTCACCGCGGAGACGGCAAAGGCAACAATGAAGTTCACCAGCGCGCCCACTGCACCGAATGCGTTGGGCTCGATGCCGAAGAACCAGTTCTCTTTCATGTCACCCAGGAAGGCGGTGCTGGCAACAAACATGATGCCCTTGTGCTGGAACACGTAGAGCAAGGTCACGCTGATACCGGCAATCATGCCCACAATGGCGCCCTCTTTGTTGATGCGTGGGCTGAAGATACCCATCATCAGCGCGGGGAAGATTGAGGATGCGGCCAAACCAAAGGCCAGCGCCACCGTTCCCGCTGCAAAGTCAGGCGGATTGAAGCCGAGATAACCCGCACCACCGATCGCGGCCGCCATTGCCACCCGGCTTGCCATCAACTCCGACTTCTCGGAGATACTTGGCATTAACACCCCTTTCAACAGGTCGTGGGAAATCGCCGAGGCAATCGCCAGCAACAGACCCGCTGCGGTCGACAGTGCGGCAGCCAGACCACCCGCAGCGACCAGCGCAATTACCCAGTTGGGCAGCTTGGCGATCTCGGGGTTAGCCAGCACCATAATATCGCGGTCTACGGTAACCATTTCATTGGTCGCCGCATTGGCGGTGTACTGAATGCGACCGTCGCCGTTCTTGTCTTCAAACTCCAGCAGGCCGGTTTTCTCCCAGTTTTTGAACCACTGCGGACGCTCCTCGTAAGCCAGATTTTGATCGGCCGTCGGCGGTGCAATGGTGTCGTGGAGGTTCAGGCGAGCCATCGCGGCAACCGCAGGAGCGGTGGTGTAAAGAATCGCGATAAACACCAACGCCCAACCTGCAGAGCTGCGGGCGTCTTTTACCTTGGGTACCGTGAAGAAACGGATAATTACGTGGGGCAGACCCGCCGTACCGATCATCAGCGACAAGGTGTAGACGAACATGTTCAGCGTGCTGCCGCGAACATTGTTGGTGTAATCACTGAAGCCCAGCTCCGTAATGACCTGGTCCAGCCGGTCCAGCAGATACACATCTGTGCCACTGATCGTGCTGCCCAGCCCCAGTTGCGGGAAAGGGTTGCCCGTCAGGTTGAAGGAGATGAAGATCGCCGGAATGGTGTAGGCCAGAATCAGTACGCAGTACTGGGCAATCTGGGTGTAGGTAATCCCTTTCATGCCACCGACAACGGCGTAGATAAACACGATCGCCATACCGACCAGCAGGCCAGTTTCGTAGCTCACTTCAAGGAAGCGCGAGAAGGCCACACCCACCCCTTTCATCTGGCCGATAACATAGGTCACCGAACAGATAATCAGACAGATGACAGCGACGATCCTTGCGGTACGCGAGTAAAAGCGGTCGCCGATAAATTCCGGTACCGTGAACTTGCCGTACTTACGCAGATACGGCGCGAGGAACATCGCCAGCAGTACGAAGCCGCCGGTCCAGCCCATCAGGAAGACCGAACCGCCGTAGCCCATGTAGGCGATCAGACCCGCCATAGAGATGAAAGACGCGGCACTCATCCAGTCTGCGGCGGTTGCCATACCATTGGCCACGGGGTGAACACCGCCACCGGCCACGTAGAAGTCTTTGGTTGAACCGGCGCGCGCCCAGATGGCGATGCCGATGTAGATGGCGAAGGTAAACCCCACCACCAGATACGTTAACGTTTGAAGATCCATGATGGCTGCCTCTTAGAATTATGCGTCGTCATCCACGCCGTATTTGCGGTCGAGATCACCCATCTTTTTCGCGTAGATAAAGATGAGCACCACGAAGGTGTAGATAGAGCCCTGCTGGGCAAACCAGAAGCCGAGTTTGAAACCGCCCAGGCGGATCGCATTCAGCGGTTCAACCAACAAAACGCCGCAGCCGTAGGACACGACAAACCACACCACAGACAACCACAGCATCAGGCGAAGGTTTTCCCGCCAGTAAGCCTGAGCCATCTCTTTCGATTCAAAAGCCATGCTTATTCTCCTTATTGTGACCAGTAGTGACGGCTGCGCAATTCAGCAGCGGCCGTCACCGCCGAACGGAACTATCAGAAAACGTATTTGGCGCTGAATTGCAGGCGGTTGAGGTCGCCGCTGTCATCGCCGTTAATGGTGCCTTCAATCTCCTTCTCACCGTAAATCCATTCCCCACCCAGGGTTAACGCCGCAATCGGGGAATACAGCAGGTTGGCGTGAACACTGCGATACGCTTTGGCGGTACCCGCCGGCGCATCGTTGGGGTTATCCGTTTCAGAAGCAGAAAGCACAAAGCTGCTGCGCCATTTGGGCGCCCAGAAATGGCGATACGCCACATAGCCGCCCACGGTATCCAGCAGCTCGATATCGCCGTTGCTTTCGATAAATCCGTCGCGATAGCTTTGCAGGCCAAGGTAACGGCCGAGCGCGTTACCCGCGTTCAATTGGGCTTTCACATCGTCCTGACCCAGTTGCCATTTGGCGGCCAGGCTGAGGGCATAGCCCATCTCGCTCTCATCACCCTCAATGGGCTGCGCGAGGTTATTAGTGAAGTTTTCCTTGTAAGCGACTTCGCGCAGCATAAAGGCGGCGCTATAGCTCATATTCCCGGCTTTACCGTTATAGCGGGCTACCAGATCAGGCAGGCTGTTGTTGTCAAAATCACCGCCGCCCGTCGCACCGCTGGCGCCGCCGTTCAAGCCGCTGGAGGGGTTTTCAATGGCCAACATCACCGAGTTGCCGTTGCCCATACCATGGGTCCAGCGCAGCTGCGCCTGACGCTCAAAAGCGGTGCCGACTGGGCCAACAAAATCCAGGGTCTCAGGGAGGGTGCCCACATTGAAGAAGGTGCTCCAGCTTTGACCCGCAAGCAGAGAGCTGTTGTCGTCGTATTGCCAGTTCACATAGGCGTGGCGAATACGGTTCACCGACGAGTTACTGATACGCTCGTCGCCAATCTGGTTAACACCGAAGTCCATCTCAATATGAGTAGAAATCACCCCGGCGTCGGTTTGCGTAGAGGTTTTAAACCAAATACGGGAATACTTAGCCTGCATATCAAAGTGCGCATCACCGCTTTCACCGCCGACGGGAATCACCGACGGCACTAAAAAGTCATCGCCTACTGACGAGGTCGCGCGCTCACCGCCGCTGTATTGACTGACCATGGCATCCAGTTTGACGTAACCACCAAAGCTGTATTGGGTATTTCCCTTGGTGCCGGTAACCGCAGCGGCTTCTTTTTCCGCCAGTGCCGTTTCCAGACGCGCAACGCGCTCCTCCAGGGTTTCTGCAGACACGGAGGCCGCCGCCACCGCAAGAGGCAGCACCGCCAATGAGGGCAGCAGTCGAGACGATAAGCGATGATTATTATTGCTTTGCATGAGAGGTTCTCCCGGTTTGTTTTTATCGTGTTACCAGGAGTTATAGGCGTCATTGAAAAGCCTGAGTATTAGCCATTAGTCAAACATAGACTAAAGTCTATATTGGTCTGCGCTCGACCAAGGTCTAATGGCGCAATTCGGCATCGCGACCAATACTGTTCACCATCATAACAGTGCTTAGGACAACACGCCGAGGAGCATGCCATGAGCGAGCAACGCTACCCGATCAAGGATTCCATCCGCAAGCAGGCGCATATTTCCGCCGAGCAATACCAAGCCATGTATCAGCGCTCCATCAATGAGCCAGACCAGTTTTGGTCGGAAATGGCCGAGCGTATTACCTGGCACAAGACACCGGAACAAATTAAAGATTGCAGCTTCGCACAGGACGATCTGCACATTAAGTGGTTTGAAGACGGCGTGTTGAACGCCTCTGAGAACTGCCTGGATCGACACCTGGAGAGCCGTGGCGATAAAGCCGCGTTAATCTGGGAAGCCGATGAAGAAGGCCAAGCCTCACGACAGTTCACCTATAAAGAACTGCATCAGGAAGTCTGCAAGCTGGCCAATGGCCTGAAGTCACTGGGGGTGGGTAAAGGTGATGTTGTCACCCTGTATATGCCCATGGTGCCCGAAGCCATTTTCGCCATGCTTGCCTGCGCCCGTATCGGCGCTGTTCACTCTGTCGTATTCGCCGGCTTCTCGCCGGAAGCCCTGGCCGGACGGATCACCGACGGCAATTCGCCGCTGGTCATCACCGCTGACGAGGGTCGCCGCGGCGGGCGGACTGTTCCGCTCAAAAAGAACGTGGACGAAGCGTTGGAGCTCTGTGAACCTCAGTGCGTTAAGAAAGTACTGGTACTCACGCACACCGGCGCCGACATTCACTGGCGCGGCAACCGCGACGTGGAGTACAACAGCCTGGTTGGCAGCCAGTCTCCGGTGTGTCCGCCGGAGCCGATGGGCGCGGAAGACCCACTGTTCCTTCTGTACACCTCTGGGTCTACCGGCAAGCCCAAAGGCGCCGTGCATACGACCGGCGGCTATCTGGTCTATACCTCGCTGAGCCACTACACCGTTTTCGACTACAAAGAAGACGACATCTACTGGTGTATGGCCGACATCGGCTGGATTACCGGACACAGTTACGCGGTGTACGGCCCGCTGAGCAACGGCGCCACCTGCATTATGTATGAAGGGATTCCAAACTATCCCGACTGCGGCCGACTGGGACGTATCATCGACAAATATAAGGTCAACACGCTGTACACGGCCCCCACCGTGATTCGCGCGATGATGGCCCACCACGACGAAGCCATTGGCAGCAGCAGCCGCGAGTCGCTGCGCCTGCTCGGCACCGCCGGCGAGCCCATCAACCCCGAAGCCTGGGCTTGGTATCACGACGTCTATGGCGGCGGCCGCTGCCCCGTGCTCGACACCTGGTGGCAGACTGAAACCGGCGGCATGATGCTCACCCCCATGCCCGGTGCCACCGAGCTGAAACCCGGCTCAGCCACCCAGCCGTTCTTCGGCGTGCAGCCCGCGCTGGTCGACAACGACGGCCATATTCTGGAAGGCGCCGCTGAGGGCAATCTGGTCATTCTGGATAGCTGGCCCGCGCAAATGCGCACCATTTACGGTGACCACCAGCGCTATATCGACACCTACTTCTCGACCTTCAAGGGCTACTACTTCAGCAGCGACGGCGCCCGTCGCGACGCCGATGGCGATTACTGGATTACCGGCCGCGTCGACGATGTACTGAATGTCTCTGGCCACCGCATGGGCACCGCTGAGCTGGAAAGCGCCTTGATCGCTCACCCCAAAGTGGCCGAAGCCGCCGTGGTGGGTTTCCCCCACGACATCAAGGGCCAGGGTATTTACATCTACGTCACCCTCGGCGGCGACGAACAGGGCTGCGAGGCGCTGCTGCAGGAGCTTAAGCAGTGGCTGCGCCGGGAAATCGGCCCCATCGCGTCGCCCGATGTGATTCAGTGGGCGGATGACCTGCCCAAAACCCGCAGCGGCAAAATCATGCGACGCATTCTTCGCAAGATTGCCGCCAATGAATACGACGCTCTCGGTGACATCTCAACGCTTGCCGACCCCAGTGTTGTGGCGCGACTCATCGAAACCCGCCGCGGCATCGACGATCGCGTCGCCTGATTCCACCCCTGTGGAAGGTGGTGTCGGCCCCGCTCTCCGCCGACGCCACGCCGGGAACCCCGGCTTTTCCTAAGCGCTTGCCCCGCGATGCGGGGCTTTTTTATACTGCTCGTGACTACAACAATAATGCCAACGAGGCCCCATGACTGCACAGCGATTCCTGATCGCCGACGATCACCCGCTTTTTAGATCGGCGCTTCGCGGCGCACTGATCACCGCCTTCCCCTCCGCCACGATCGATGAAGTCGGTGATATTGAGGCCTTACAACGCCAAGTGTCGGAAGATGCCGACATCGATCTGCTATTGCTGGATTTGAAAATGCCCGGCGCACAGGGGTTCAGCGCCCTGATCCACCTGCAAGCCCAACACCCCGAGATTCCGGTCATGGTGGTGTCAGCCTCGGAAAGCGACGATGTGATGTGCCGCGCCATCGACCACGGCGCGAGTGGCTTTCTTCCCAAAAGCAGTTCGCCGGAACAGATCAGCACCGCCATTGAACAGGTGCTGGCCGGGCAGCGCTGGCTCCCGGAGAATGTCAGTTATCAAGCCATGCGCAGCAATGAGGAAAAGACGATTGCCGACGTGGTTGCCAGCCTGACGCCACAGCAATTCCGGGTAGCCAGTTACCTCGTTCAGGGACTGCTCAACAAGCAGATTGCCTGGGAACTGAGCGTTACCGAAGCCACGGTCAAAGCCCATATCACCGAAATTTTCAGAAAACTCGGTGTGCACTCCCGCACGCAGGCCGTATTACAACTCAGTCAGCTGGATGTCAGCCCCGAAGTGCTTAACTGAAGGCTCGCCGAATCAATACCGCTCAACAAAAAAAGGCCGCGCAAACGCGCGGCCTTTTCGTCGTCAGGCGGACAATTATCGCGTAATCAGTGCCAGCTCGACATCGCGGTCCAATACGGCCCACCAGGCGCGCTGCGACGCGTCATAGCCCAACAGTTTCTCGTCATCACAGCCATCGGCCAGACTCGGGGGCGCCGTATCGAGATAATCCTGACTCCATGCGCCGTCGACAATACAGGCCTCATCACTCAACGCCTGCCACTGATCTGCATCGCGCGTTGCAAGGATAACCCCGGTCGCCTCCATGCCCTCGGGCATCTGGAATTGAACCGCATAGCGATCCGCCGCGGCGTTAGCAATATTCCAGCTTTGTGTCGCCGTTGCTGGCAATAACTTCGGAGCCTTGGCACGGCCATCCGGCTGCGAGAACGCCAAGCCCGTATCGACATCCATCTGCTTGAGGCCGCCATAGGCGCCCTGATAGACACCGGTCTGATTCTGCATGCCGCTGATAATCAGGCGATCGCTGGCAGTGTCGGCAAGCGCCGGTTGCCAGCTCATGGTGACGTGCTCTTTCAAGTCGATGGTGGTTTCCGGAATGAGCAGAACATTTTCGTTTTCATCCGGCACCACGCGATAGAGGTTGTTCAGGTTCGGCGTCCAGCTCTCGTGGTACTGGTATAGCCACTGATATGCGAGCCGTGTCAGATCCATCAGGCTTTCCGCACGCGTGAACCCCGGTACAAATTCCATATCACGGGTCCGGCTGTCAGTACGGTTAAAGGTGTTATTCACCCCACCCACCAGCTGCGCACTCGACCCGTCATCAGCGAGACAAATGTCAGTGATATATTCCGGCTGGAAAACCAGAACCGACCGCGTCCCTTCCGGAATGGAGTTGGGATAAATCAGTGTTTCGCAGCGATTCTTGCCACGCGAGAATTTATCCAACAACTGCCAGTCAGCCGTGAATGCCTGATCAGGCGCATTGCTCGTCGCCTGATGCTCGGCGTAATAAGCGCGATAATCGACACGGTCTCCTTCAAACTGCAGCAATGCCGAGTTCACGTCGAAGTGGTCAGAACCGTTACCTTCGCTGAAGGTGGCGTTTTTCTGAGCCACGATGGCCTGCACCAGCTCGCGCTCGCCATAGCGGAACTCATAGCCTTTATAAGACGCGTTACCCGCCATAATCTGGGTATACGCGCCCATTTGATAGTTGCCGCCTGACGGCGTTGAACTCGCAGGAAGCGTCGTCTGCATCGTGGTCGCAGAGACCAGCGAACGCTGGTACTGGTGCTCATGCCCCTGCACATAAATCACGTCGTGCTCAGAGAAAAACTCGCGGATATCTTTCTGAACACTGAAGACCCAATCGTCGCCTTTGGTTCCCTCAACGATTTGCTCGCGAGTTTGACCGTATTTCGCCCCGATAAGCCCATCGTGGCTGGCCACCACAATGTGATCAACGCGGTCAGCCGTGTCGGCCACAACATCTTTAATCCAGCTAATCGCCAGTGGCAGGTTGTAGTAGGCCAGGCCGATAACCAACACGTTATCGCGAACAACATAGTAGTTGACCCACTCGTAACCCGGCATATGCACGGCGTCGTCCGGAATGTAGTTGCGCATCGTGGCGATCCATTCCGTGGTGTAGGCATAGTTCATCTCGTGATTTCCCATCACCGGCATGAACTCAATACCCTGATCGCGATAGGTATCGGCAACGGATGTCCACTCAGCCCACTCAATCGAGCTGCCTTTATCCGTAAGGTCACCGACGGCAATAACCATGTCGACACCTTCATTCGCCTGATGCGCCAACACCGCTTGCATCGGGTGCATGGCAACATGCGCCTGACCCTGTGCGTCAGAGCCACCCTGAGTGTCTGGCAGAAGACCGATAACAAAGGGCTCTAAGGGCGTGCTCGTCTCGGGTGGATCACCGGCGGCGTCGCGCTGTGAGTTGTTATTATCGTCATCTGAGCTACAGGCGCTGATCGCGGCAGCAAGCAGCAAACCGCCTGCAATATTTCGCTTGCGTGGAGAGAAAATCATAATTTAGTCCATTTAACTGAAAGTGAGGTGCGCTCGAATTTTGCGCTTAGAAGAAAATTTCGCGACCATTACACCGCGCAGTTATGACACTTCAGTTAAGTCTTTCTTGCTCGAGAGCGAAGCTTTTATGACAAGGATGCGCCATTGCAGAATTGCAATAGTCCTTCATGAAAGTGCTGAGAAAATATTGTGAAGAGCGCCCATTAGGGCGCTCAATGAGTCTTAGTCGGCGCTGTTTTTGCGTTTATCACGCTTCTCTTTGCGCTTGTCTTTCAAACTCTTTTGCGGGGCTTTCTTCGCTTTTTCCCTGGACATATCCATCACTCCAAGTGATCCGGGGCAGCCCCTTGCCGCGCCGCTCCACTGGAGCCGCCCCGATTATCATTAACTCAGTTAACTGTTTGCGGCGCAGAGGCAACTGCATTGGCTAATTCTCCTTTATCGGCGGATTTATAAATGTGGATGACGCGGAAAGAGAGGCGCTGGCGACCCAGAAAAACAAGGCAGCCTTGCCCCTGCTCCAGCTGGTAAATCGCCCGACCCAGCGGCGAAAACACGGAGAGCGCAGCGTCTGCAGACACCCCCGGCATGACCAGTTTAAAACTCAGTCGCTGGCCATCGCTGAGCGACTCCAGCAATACCTGGTCTCCCAGAGACACACCGGACGAAGGCTGCGCTGCCGCTCTGTCGAGACGACACAACATTGCCAGCAGCTCTACAGGCTGGCTGAAAAGGCTAAGATCAGAATAGACACGACGCAGCGAACACTGCGACGACTTGAAAAAGACGAACTGCGAGAACATCTCGACCTCCCCTGTAAGTGACAAGAATTTGCCGCTTGCCGGAAGGGAGGCGCGCTTCCTTCCGGCTTAGGGGAGAAATTTCAGAGGGGCAAATTCAACCTTGCGAAGATGTTTCATTTATGTGGAAGTCCTCGAATGAGGACCCAGCATAGCCTGCAAAAAATAAAAGGCAAGCCCACAACCAACACCTACTAACGATATTGCTGAGCCTTACAACTTAACCGCCAGTGTTCTCATCAGCGAACGCAGTGCTGCAGGCTTCACCGGCTTGGCAAGGAAACGATACCCCGCCTCTCTGACCCTGTTGCGCAACGCATCATCATTGTCTGCGCTGATGACAATGGCTCTCAGTGACTGCTCCCAGTGCACACTAAGCGCATTGAGCAAATCCAGGCCAGTCTCACCATGGTCCAGGTGGTAGTCCACCAGCACGAGGTCAGGAGGCTCAGGCTGCCGCCATTGGCTGAGCGCTTCACGCAGCGAAGCCACCGCCAGGGTCTGGCATTCCCACTGAGATAACAGGCTTTGCATACCGGCACGGATGGCCGCCTCGTTGTCCACACAGAGCACGCGTAACCCTGCCAGCTCGGAATGAACGACATTGGCAGGCGCCACGCGCTTCTGACGGCGAGCCGAGGAGATCGGCACATTGATGGTGAATACCGTGCCATGCCCCTCTTGCGTCGTAAACTCCATGGCATGCCCCAACATCGCGCTGATACGCCGGACAATCGACAGCCCCAGGCCAAGCCCGCCTTCGGTTTCGCGGTGCGCTGCTTCGGCGGCCCGCTCAAACTCTTCAAAAATACGCTGGCGATCCGCCTCGGCAATACCCGGCCCGGTATCGAGTACCTGTATAGCCAGGTACTCTCCCCGGCGCCGACAGCCGAGCAGCACCTTGCCCTCCGGCGTGTAGCGCAGGGCATTGCCCAACAAATTCTGAATAATCCGCCGCAACAGGTGTTTATCGCTGTACACCCATTCGGAACAGGGCGCCACGCGCAAACGGAGTCCGGTGCGCTCGGCAATAGCCGAAAACTCGCGCCCCAAGGTATCCAGCAAACCCTGTACCGGAAACTCTTCACGCTTCACCTGCAGGCGGCCGGAATCGAGACGTGAAATCTCCCGCAGGGAGGTAATCAAGGTTTCCGCACTCGCCAATGCCTCATCGATATGAGAGACCTCATCGCGCAGACTATCGTTGTCACTGGCGTCCACTTTATGCGCCAATGCCGCGGTAAACAGCCTCGCGGCGTTGATAGGCTGCAACAGGTCGTGACTGGCGGATGCCAGGAAGCGGTTCTTACTGGCGTACACCGCGTTCAACTCTCGTTCAATGCGTGCCCGGGTGGCATTTTCCTCGGCCAGAGAGTCATTCACCGCTTCCAGCTCTGACGTGCGCGCCGCCACACGCTCTTCCAACTGGGCTTTGGCTGACTCCAGCTCATTGAAAATAGCGCGGTACTCACTGATGTCGGTATAGGTGGTGACATAGCCGCCATTCGCCATCGGCGTGCCACAAATCTCAACCACCAAGCCATTGGGCAGGTTGCGCTCGAGTCGGTAGGGTTGCGCGCCCTGCAGCAGCGACAGTCGGCGCGTGATCGCGGCATCGATATCGGCATCGGCATCCTGTAAATAGCCGCGCTCGGCGTTGTACTGATAAATACGGGCTATTGGGCAGCCGACATACAACAGCCGCTCGGGGAAATTAAACAGATCTACATAACGCTGATTCCAGGCCACCAGATTAAGGTTGGCGTCGACCACACTGATCCCCTGAGGCACGGTTTCCAGAGTGATCTGCAGCAGATCCTGGCCGAACTGAATCTGCCGAGAGGTATTGCCGATCAGGCTGACAAATTCGTCGATATCCAACGGTCGGCGTTTGGCCAACAGCTCTAAGGTACGGTGGGCCGAGACCGCACCGACAATAGACGCCAGTGATTCTTCAACATCTTTCACAACGAAACGAGGAACCCGGTCGCTTTGGAGCAGGCGGTGACCGAGCCGCTGCTCGAATCGCTGCCACATTTTTTCACAGCGACGCTCGCCGAACAGCGGCACCAGCAAGCGGTGCAATTGCCAGGCTTCGACTGACGTCAGTTCCAGCTCGGCTTCGCGCTGACGCAACTCCACCCGCACTTCGGTAAAGCTCCGGGCCTGCCGGAGATCGATGCTGCTGAAGCGCGAGCGCCGCGACACCAGGATCATGAGCAGCGCATTGACGGCAACACTCCAGAACACACCGTGGCTCAGGCTATCCCCGAACTCGAAGCCGAACAGCGCTTCCGGGCGCAGTGCCGTGATCCCCATGGGACCGCTGACCACCAGAGCGTGCTCCGCACCGAGAATAGCGGGCAGCAGCAGGGTATATGCCCACAGCAGCCCGCCGACCAGCAAACCGGTCACCACACCGCGGGCGTGAGCCCGGCGCCAGTACAAGGCCGCCACCAACCCAGGCGCCAACTGAGAAGCGGCGGCGAACGACAACAGGCCCAGCGAGGCCAGTCCGCCCCGCGCACTGAGCTGCTGCTCCAACAGCCAGGCGGCAAATAACACCGCCGCAATGGCAATACGCCTTACCTGCTGCAGCCAGCGGGCGTTAATTTCATGCCCCTGCCGCAGATACTGCCACAGGGGCACCAGCCACTCGTTACACACCATGACCGACAGCGTCACACAGGCCACAATCACCATACCGGTCGCCGCCGACATGCCGCCCAGCAGGGCCACGACTGCCAGCTCCTGCTTGTCGTGATAAAGCGGCATGGACACCACCAGCATGTCGGCGCTGCCGCCAAAATGCGACAGCGCCTCCTGAGCAACAATCGAAATCGGCGCGATCATCAGGCAGAACAGCAGCAGATATATCGGGAAAATCCAGCGCGCGAGACGCATGTCGCGGCGGCTGTGATCCTCAATCACCATCACATGGAACTGGCGGGGAAGACACACAATTGCCGCCATCGCCAGCAGCACCTGTGTCGTAAACTGACTCCAGTCCGGCCACTCACCCAGTGGCCCCAGAGGAACGGCAACCCCGCTCTTGTAGCTGGACCAGAGCAGGCTGATGGCAAAGGCGCCCACCATGACAAACGCCGCCAGTTTAACGATGGACTCCATCGCAATGGCCGCCATCAGGCCGCGGTGGCGATGCCGCTTGTCGGCGACCCGTGTACCGAAAGCGACCGTGAACAACACCAGAATCAAGGCCGCGACAAAACTCGTGCTGCCGGGATCCGGACTGAGATTGACGCCACCGAAGAAATCGCTGCCAAAACGCTGGGACCCGAGGTCAGCCGCACGCTGATCCCACAGTTGCTCAACACTGATCCACGCCTGGGTGATGGCTTTTAATTGCAGGGCGATATACGGCAGACTGCCGAAGACCGCCAGAAAGGTGACCAGTGCCGCCAGCATCTGGCTTTTGCCGTAGCGCGAACCCATGAAATCGGCAATGGAGGTCACCCGGTTGCGGGTACTCATGACCGACAATCGACGCAAAAATGGCCAGCCGAACAGGAACAGCAAAATCGGGCCGATATAGATGGGCAGGAAGGTCCAGCCATCGGCAGCGGCCTGTCCCACCGCACCGAAGAAGGTCCAGGAGCTGCAATACACGGCCAGGGAAAGACTGTAGATCAGCGGGCGAAAACGGCGAGGCCAGGCATCACGGCGGTCAGCCCACCAGGCAATCAGGAAGAGGATTCCAAAATAGAGGAAGGCCATTAACATGACCCACTGATTCGCCGCCACCGCAAACCCCGTTATTCCTGAGAGATGCCCGCAGTCTACCCCAGCCACCCTCACAACGCATTCGACGAAAGTCGAAGCAGATCATCATCTACATGACGGGAATCACGAGCAGGGAAAGCACAATGTCACACCGGGCAGCGCAACATAACAAAATCGTCACTTCCAAACGATAGAATGCGCGCCTTTCCAGTGTCACACATCGCTTATCACCACCCCGAAAGGAGGATATTTGTGGTCCATTTGCCCACGCCCGTTGCCCGTTTTTACGCACTGCCAGCCGCCGCTCTCTGTCTGTCACTCGCGGCCTGCGGGGGCAGCGGCTCATCATCCAATGATTCGGGCTCGGGGCAGGAACCGCCGGTAACCACCCCAAGCTATTTCACCACCGACTGGCAGCCGGGGACGCTGCCCAGCGCATCGCTGTCATCCCCTCAGGGCCTGTGGCTGGCTACCGATACGCATGTCCATACCGATCACTCTTCCGACGGCTCCATATGGCGGCAAGCCAGCGATGACGCCCTGCCGGGTAATGTGGCGGTCAGTGACCAGATTGGCGAGGCACAGCGCCAGTCTCTGGATTTTCTGGCACTGACCGATCACCGTACCTACGATCAGCACTGGGACCCGGAATGGACCTCTGAGCAACTGCTGCTGATTCCCGGTGAGGAAGCAAACGGCCGCCCCCACGCCAATATTTTTGGTGCAACAGACACGGTGCTCGACGGCCTCAGTCAGGGTAGCGGCATGGAACACAAACCCACCCAGCAGAGCGTATGGGATGCCCACGCTCAGGGCGCAGTGTGGCAAACCAACCACCCCAATCGCGACTGGACCAACGACGACAACAGCCCCAACGACCACGCCAGCACGCTGGGCGTAAACCTGATTGAGGCCTGGAATGTCGCTCAGGATATCGACCTGCAACTGGCCTATGCCGAGCAACGCTGGAATCGCGGCTGGGAAACCGGCATTACCGCCAGCTCCGACAACCACTTCCGCGAGCTGTGGCTGGGCTTTGGTCCCGGCACAGTCAAAACCCATGTATTCACGTCTGCCATCACTGAACGCGGCATTCTCAATGGCCTTCGCGACGGCCATACCGTCCTGAGCGAAGGCGGTAACGCCCCCTTCTTAACCTTGACCGCCGATGGACAGGGCGACGGTATATTTGAAGCCCTCCCCGGCGATGCCGTTACCGTCGCCGCCGGTGACACCGTCACCCTGAAGCTCACCGTAACCGGCAGCAACAGCCTGCAACGCCTGCGTCTTTACGCCGCGCCGGGACGCGACAGCGGCGCCATCAAGGAATTCACGCCGTCTTCGAGCGGCAATAGCTTCAACTTCGACCTTCCCCGCCCAGACACCGACAGCCCCTATTGGGTTTACGCAGAACTGAGTTCGCCGCTTGGTCGCAGACTGGCCCTGACCTCGCCCATTTTTATCCGCCGCAGCGGACTGGACAACGCGCCCCAACCCGAGCAAACCGTGCCCGACACACTCCTGTTAGAAGACAACGCCGCTCTGGTCATGGGTGATCGCGGGCGCTTCTCCGGCTTTGCCGATATCGCGCTGGATGGCGACGACATACCACTGGTTGTCGCCGAACAACACAGTGAAAAAGGCACCAACATCCTGTTTCGCCGCGGCGATAGCGAGACCTTGCACCCCATCAACACCCTGTCCGGCAGCGCCCGCTTCCCGCGCATTGCCGCTAATGGCGACACTGTATGGGTGATTTGGGAAGACGAGCGCCGAGGCCAGATTCCCCGCCGCCCGGAAATTATGCTGCGCGGCTCGATCAACGGCGGCCGCAACTGGGATGCAGAGCACCGCCTGACGGCCGACAGTCAGCGCGCGATACGCCCCGCCATCGCGGTACTCCACGACGGCACTCCCGTTATGGCCTGGAGTGACAATCGCCGTCGCTGTTTCGACCTCTACGTGCAAATCGGCTTGAACAGCGAAGCGGAAAACCTGAGCAGTGAGAAAAGCTGCGAAGGCGCCAGCGCGCTGGACACGCGCAGCAGTCGCGATCCCGCCTCACTGCACCCGGCGATTGCCGTGCTATCCGATGACACCGTGGTCGTGGCCTTTCAGGACAATCGCTTTGACATCAACCCCGGCTGGACCGGCCAGACCGGCTATCACGACGGACTGGAAGGTCTGGACCGCACTGACCCGGATAACTGGGAAATTCTCAGCCGCCGCCGCGACCCCGCCAGTGGCACATGGTCGGAGGCCGTCCGGGTATCCAACAATGGCAGCCCTGACGATGCCTTTCTCGAAGGCAGCCTCGCCGATCGCCACCCGGCAATTATTGCCGACGGCGAGGACCGGCTGGTCGCCATATGGGACGCCAAAGTTCTGGAAGCAGCCGGGGTGAACAGCGGCATTTTTGCCAGCCATTCCGACGACGGTGGCCTGAACTGGACGCCCGCGGTGTCAGTCGGCTCGGAGGACACTGCCATAAGTCAGCGCCCGGCACTCGCGCTGTCGACAGACGGCAGCGTTCAAGCCCTGTGGATGGATAGCCGCGACAGTGACTGGCGTCACCGGATATGGGGAAGCCAGTGGCAGAACGGTGATAGCTGGGCAGTCGCTCGCCGCCTGTCTGGTACTGGCAACGGCGTATGGCCGCGCGCTGCGGGCAATAACCTGGTGTTTGGCTCAGATCGGGGCGCTGACGCGCAAGGCGACCCAACATGGTGGATCCTCCACCGCACGCCGGACACCGTGGGACACACTGAGTCGGAGACTCCCAGCCTCAACGTGAGTGACTGGATCCGCCGACAGTGGCAGAACCTGACGCAGACCGGACGCGAAAGCGACCACAGCCTGCCAATGCCGTAATCGTGATACAGGCGGGGCCAAACGCCCCGTCTGTCGATAAAGGTTTTCTGGCCGGTCGATTTTGCCGCTTAGGAAAAGAACAGCTCTGACAGTCGCTCGCCGGGCTCATCGGCGCGCATAAACGCCTCGCCCACCAGGAAGGCATCGACGCCATGCGCGCGCATCGCCGCCACATCGTCGGCGGTGTGGATGCCGCTTTCGGTGACAACAATACGCTCATCGCCAATCTGCGCCAGCAGCGAGTACGTCGTCTCAAGGCTGGTGTCGAAGTTGTGTAAGTTGCGGTTATTAATGCCCACCAGACGATTGCCCAGTGGCAGACTCCGCTCCAGCTCCTCGGCGTTATGGACCTCAATCAGCACATCCATACCCAGCTCAATCGCCAGCGCATTCAGCTCGGCCATACGCACGTCGTCCAGCGCCGCCACAATCAGCAGAATACAGTCTGCGCCAATCGCCCTCGCCTCGTAGACCTGATAAGGGTCGACAATAAAGTCCTTGCGAATTACCGGCAGTGAACAGGCCGCACGGGCCTGCTGAAGATAGGCTTCGCTGCCCTGAAAGAAATCGGCATCAGTGAGCACCGACAGGCAGGCCGCACCGCCGCGCTCGTAACTGCGCGCAATCTCGGCGGGACGGAAATCTTCGCGAATCACACCCTTGGAGGGCGACGCCTTTTTCACTTCGGCAATGACCGCCGACTGTCCGGCAGCCAGCTTGCTGGCCATGGCCTGGACAAAGCCGCGCGGGGCAGACGCCGACGCAATGTCATCACGCAGCGCCGCAACAGATTTGCGCGCCTGACGCTCAGCCACTTCTTCGTGTTTACGATCAATAATTCGGGTCAGAACCGTCGGCAGGCTCATTGCGTCATTCCTTGGGTAAAGGCGGCTAACTCCTGCATTTTTTCCAGAGCCCGGCCACCGTGAATCACATCTTCCGCCAGCGCCACACCGTTCTTCAAACTGCTGGCGACACCGGCCACATACAGCGCCGCACCGGCATTGAGAGCAATCATATCCGCCGCTTTTTCCGCCGCTTCGTTGTCGCGCTTGCTCAGCGCATTGCGGATCAGCGCCAGCGACGCCTCGCTGCCGTCCACCGACAGACCAATCAGGCTCTGGCTCTTAATGCCGACATCTTCCGGGGTCAGCGTGTACTCGGTGATCTCGCCGTCCTTCAACTCCGCCACCTGCGTCGGCGTCGCCAGACTGATTTCGTCGAGGCCCTCCGAGGAACACACCACCATCACATGTTCCGCGCCCAAGCGGCGCATGACCTCTGCCAGCGGACGACACAGCTCGGGGGTGAAGACGCCCAGCACCATGCGGGTCACCCCGGCGGGGTTGGTCAGCGGGCCGAGAATATTGAAAATCGTGCGCTGGGCCAGGTCCCGGCGCGGGCCGATGGCGTGGCGCATGGCGCTGTGGTGATTCACGGCAAACATAAAGCCGAGCCCCACTTCGCGAATACAGCGCTCCACCTGCTCGGGGCTGAGATCGAGCACAATGCCGGCCTTTTCCAGCAAGTCCGCACTGCCGCTTTTGGACGACACCGAACGATTGCCGTGCTTGGCCACGCGCGCACCCGCCGCAGCTACCACAAAGCTGCTGGCCGAGGACACGTTGAACAGGTTTGCGCCGTCGCCGCCCGTGCCGACAATGTCCACCACGTAGTCCAGGCCGCTGACATCCACCGGCGTGGCCAGCTCGCGCATGACCCGCGCCGCACCTTCAATCTCGTCCAGGCTCTCGCTTTTCATGCGCAGGCCCATCAGAAACGCGCCAATCTGTGCCTCGCTGCACTGGCCGGTCATAATGTCGCGCATCACCGCCTGCATTTCCTCGGTGGTCAAATCCAGCTGTTTGATGACTCGCGCCAGTGCGCCTTTGATATCCATGGTTTCGCTCATTATTAGCGCTCCAGAAAATTCTTTAACAATGCGTGACCCTGCTCGCTCAGAATCGCCTCGGGGTGAAACTGCACGCCCTCGATATCCCATTCGCGGTGGCGCAGCCCCATAATCTCGTCGACCTCGCCATGCTCGTCCGCCGTCCAGGCGGTCACTGCCAAACAGTCCGGCAAAGCGGCTGACTCAACGACCAGCGAGTGGTAGCGGGTAGCGGTAAACGGCGCGGGCAAGCCACTGAACACACCCTCACCGCGATGGTGAATAGCCGAGGTTTTGCCGTGCATCACCCGGCGGGCGCGAACCACGCGACCGCCAAATACCTGGCCGATACACTGGTGGCCCAGGCACACACCGAGAATCGGTATTTGCCCGGCGAAGGCCGCAATCGCCGCCATCGATACGCCCGCCTGGTCCGGCGTGCAGGGACCGGGCGAGATCACCAGGTGACTGGGCGCCAGCGCGCGAATCTCGTCAACGCTGATCGCGTCGTTGTGCACCACCTCTACCGCCGCGCCCAGCTCGCTTAGATACTGCACCACGTTATAGGTAAAGGAGTCGTAGTTGTCTATCATCAACAGCATTGCGGCTGCTCCCGCCTGAAAGCCCCGGACCGACCGCACCGGATGCGAAGCGGCATTGTACGCAAGCCCCGCCGTGAAAACATCTGCGACACCGCGCTTGAACTTGGCGCGATTTGTGATAGTGTACTAGTACATGAATACATCGCGCAACACTATGGATAAACACTACCAGCGGGAATTGATCGAACACCTGCTGACGGCCCGTGATCCGGACAGCCTCGAACAGCTGCTCAGCGACCTGCTGACCCCGTCCGAGCTGCTGGAGATCAGCAAGCGCCTGCAGATTTTCAAACTGCTGGCCGCCGGCTTGCCGCAACGCCAGATTGCCGAACAGCTCGGCGTTGGGATTGCCACCGTGACCCGTGGTTCCCGCGCCCTCAAACAACATTCACCGGAATAAGCGCCCTTATGAGCCAGACACCGCCGCGCATTTCACTGCCGCGCAAACCCCACTACACCACGCTGACGGCAGACTGCGATTTCTTCAGCCTGTTTAAAAAGATCGAGCGCCGCTACGACAACTGCTTTTATCTGGAGTCGCTGGGCGAAGACAGTCATATTGCCCGCCATTCGATTATCGGTTTCGATCCGGAAAAGCTGCTCTACGCCAACGGCAATACCCTGACCATTGAAGAGCGCGACGGCAGCAAGGTCGACTACCCCAGCGAGAATCCCTACCAGCTGCTGCGCGAGATCGTTCCCCAGAACATCATCTCGCGCAAATACGCAGGCGGCCTCACCGGCTATCTGGGCTACGACGCGATGAACTACTTCGAGCCCAGCCTAAGCATTCAGCACAGCGAGCTGTTCGATGCCTTCCGCTTCGGCCTGTTCAAAGACGGCCTGATTCTCGACAAGATGACCGGTGAGGTTTTCTACTTTTACTACAGCGACAGCCGTCTGGCAGAAATCGAGGCCCTGTTGAGCGCCGACGACGTGGTGAACGGCCCGTTGAAAATCACCGCCATGGGCGAAACCATGAGCCGCGAAGATCATCGCTCAGCAGTGATGAAAGTGAAGCAGGATATTATCGACGGCAAAATCTTTCAGACCGAAGTGGGCTTTAAAAAGCGCTTCAAGCTGGAAGGCGACACCATCAATATTTACGAGAAGATGCGCGAGATTAACCCTTCGCCGCAGATGTACTACGTAAAATTCGGTCAGCAGAAACTGATTGGCGCCAGCCCCGAGTTGCTGTTCCGCCTGCGCCAGGGCGAGATGGAAACCTTTCCACTGGCGGGCACCACCAAGCGCGGCGCCGACGAAAAAGAAGATACCGCACTGGCCCGCACCCTGCTTAACGACCCCAAGGAAATTGCCGAGCACAATATGATTGTTGACCTGCACCGCAATGATATCGGCCGGGTCGCCGAGTTTGGCACGGTGAAAGTGCGCAGCCTGATGGACATCAAACGCTTCAGCCACGTGCAGCATATTTCCAGCGAAATTGTGGGCATTATCGCTGAGGGTGAAGACATGTTCTCGGCACTGGCGAGTAATTTCCCGGCGGGCACCCTCACCGGCGCGCCCAAAATCGAGGCGATGAAAATTATTAACGCCCTGGAAAACGACGGTCGCGGCCCCTACGGCGGCGCGGTCGGCCACTTCTCCTTTAACGGTGACTGCACCTTTGCCATTCCGATTCGCACGGTGTTTGCCAACGGTGAGGAGGCCTACGTGCAAACCTGTGGCGGCAACGTCTACGACTCCAACCCCGACGATGAGTACGAAGAAATCGTGCGCAAATTTGCTGGCACCAAAAAAGTCTTGGATGCCTTTATGGACCACAGCGCCGACCAGGGGGCCGCATCGTGAAAGTACTGATTATCGACAACTACGACTCCTTTACCTACAACCTCTATCAGTACATCGGCGAAATTCTCACCTCCGAGAAAAACCGTGGCGCGGTGGACGATTTCAGCATTGTGGTGAAACGCAACGACGAGCTGAGTCTCGCGCAAATTCGCGAAATGCAGGCCGACCGGATTATTGTCTCACCCGGCCCGGGCTCGCCGGATGACGAGCACTATTTCGGTGTTTGTGCGCAGGTGATTGCCGAACTGGGCAAAACCACGCCGCTGCTGGGCGTCTGCCTGGGTATGCAGGGCATTGTCCATGTGTTCGGCGGCAAGGTCGTTAAAGCCCCGCGGCCCATGCACGGCAAAATCAGCCCCATCAGTCATAACCGTCAGGGCATGTTCGCCAACATTCCCGATCAACTGGAAGTGATGCGCTACCACTCACTGATGGCCGAGGCCGAATCCTTCCCCGAGTGCTTGCAACTGACAGCGCTGGTCGGCGACTTCCCGGCCAGGGAATTCGATAATTTATCGCGCATCCGTCAGGGCGGTGATTTTGAAATCATGGGAATTCAGCACCGCGACTACCCTATCTTCGGCATTCAGTTTCACCCGGAATCCTTTGCGACCGAGGGCGGCAAGGAGCTGATTCGCAACTTTCTGTTCGCTTGAAGACGACTGTTAGCGGGTGACGTTTTACACCCGCTACATCACACTTTCATCAAACTGCCATACTTTTCCTCTAGCGTATTCGGCTTTGTCTTTGGCCGTTTACAGGAGGATGTCGTGACGTCAAAAAAACTCATCAGCAGTCGCCGCCAAGTACTGCGATCCATGTTTCTGGGCTCAGTTGCCCTTGGCATATACGGCTGTGGCGGCTCGTCCAGCTCATCCAACAACAGCTCCACCCCTGACACCCCGGACGTTCCAGACGTGCCCGATGTCCCCGACGTTCCGGACCCGGTAGTTCCGGCCACCGAACTGCCGCTCCAGGCCGGCCCCCTTGCCAATATCGGCAATCTGGTTGAATCCGATGTCGACGGCACGCTGATTCCCGAGGGTTTCTCTATTCGCCGTGTGGCGCGAGCCGGTTTTTCGCCGTCCTTTAACTTCACGCTCTGGCACAGCAACCCCGATGGCGGCGCCGTGTTCCAGGCCGATGACGGCGGCTGGGTCTATGTCTCCAACAGTGAATCCACCCCCGGTGGCGTCGGCGCGCTGCGCTTCGATGCCAACGGCGATATCAGTGACAACTACCGTATTCTTCGCGACACCCGCAACAACTGTGCAGGCGGCGCGACGCCCTGGCAAACCTGGCTGTCCTGCGAGGAAGTCAGTGACGGTCAGGTTTACGAGTGCGACCCCTTTGGCAGTGCCGACGATGCCGTTGCCCGCCCGGCGCTGGGCATCTTTAATCACGAGGCCGTCGCCGTCGATCTGCCAACGCGCACCCTTTATCTGACAGAAGACAGCGGCAGCGGACGCCTCTACCGCTTCACCTCGGTCGGCGCCAAGACGTCGATCAATGGCAAGGAAGGTCTCGACCTGGACAACGGCCTGCTGGAGGTTCTGGAAATTGAGGGCTTCGAGGCCGGTGGCTATCAGGAAGACCTCGACGTCGCCCGCAAACTGCACAAGGTGAAATGGGTCGCGGTACAGTCCCCGGAGCGCACTCAGGCCGAGGTGCGCAGTGAAATTGAAGCCACGGGTGTCGGCGCACCCGGCACCGTATTCAAAGGTGGCGAAGGCATCTGGACTCAGGAATTCCCCGAAGGTCAGCGCCAGACCGTCGATGGCAGCGACCACCCCTTGCGTGCGGTGATCTTCTTTGCCTGTAAAGGCGACAACCGCGTGTATGCGCTGGACGTCGACAACGAGCTGATCGAAGTCGTGTTCGACAACGAGCAATTGACGGCCGTCGACGAACTGCCCTACGACGATGTCGACAACCTGGTCGTCAGCCCCGCTGGCGATGTGATTGTGGCCGAAGACGGCGACGCCATGCGGCTGATGGTGATGATTCCCAACCAGCCCGCGAAAATCCTGCTGCAGGTACCGGGTGGCGAAAGCGAGCTGACCGGACCGGCGTTTACCGCCGACGGCAGTCGCCTGTACTTCAGCTCGCAGCGCGGCCCGGTCAATCTCGGCATCCCCTGGTTTGGCACGACCTACGAGCTGACCATCCCCGAGGAGTACCGCTAGTCACGCAAGCAACGCAGGGCAGACGCCACGCCCTGCGTTGCCGCCATAGCCGGTGTACAATGCTGCGCTTTGCACACCGACCTGCCCATGCCCGAGCTGTTCTCCATAGGCTATGCCACCAAACCGCTGGATACCTTTCTGGCGCAACTTCGCCAGCATCGGATTGATGCGATCGCCGACGTGCGCTCGGTGCCCTACAGCAAGGCCTTCCACGATTATCACCGCGAGCCACTGGCCGCTTCTTTGCGCGCAGCCGGTATCCATTACGTATATCTGGGGGATGAACTCGGCCCGCGCTCCAAAGACCCTGCCCATTATGATGACCGCGGACAGGTGCAGTTTGACCGTCTGCAAACCGCCGAGCTGTTTTTGAACGGCATCGAACGGGTGTTTGCCGGAATGAAAAAATCCCTGCGCATTGCGCTGATGTGTGCGGAGAAAGACCCGGCGACCTGCCATCGCAGCCTGCTGATCGGTCACTACCTGCTGCACCAACGACAGCAGCCAGTGCTGCATATCGAGCACGATGGTGTATTGGAGGACGAAGCCGCGCTGGAGCGGCGGCTAATGCAAATTCAGAATATTCAGCCGGATATGCTTACCCCGGAATGCGCCTGCCTGCCGCTGGCCTGGCAGGCGCAGTGTCGACAGCACGCCTACCGCAAACCCGACTGAATTCGCCGGGACGCGACAGCATGACGACCTAGACCAGGTCGCTGAAATGATCGACCAGCAAGTCGGCACCCGCCTCTTGAATCGGCGCGCCGTGGTTATAGCCGAAACTGACACAGGCCGCGGGCATGCCGAGCGCATGCGCCGCCTGAATATCGTTGCTGGAATCACCAACCATCACCGCATTTTTCGGCGACACCCCGAGCTGCTCACACGCCAGAACCAGCGGCGCAGGATCAGGCTTTCGAGTCGGCAGAGTGTCCCCGCCGACCACGACCGGCAGCAACTCCTGCAAATCAAAGGTGGCGAGGATAGGATGGGTGAAACGCTCGGGTTTATTGGTGACACAGGCCAGTTTAATGCCTGCCGCCTGCCAGTACTCCAGCGCCTCGCGTACCCCGTCAAACAGGCGACTGCGCGAACTGCTGTCTTCGGCGTAGGCGTTGTAGAACGCTTCCAGCAACACGCGCTGCTGAGCCTGTGGAGCCTGCTGCTCACTGACTTCCAGCGCCCAGGTCAATGCCCGCTCAACCAGTTTAGGCGCGCCATTGCCCACCCATGTCCGCACACGCGCCTCGCCAGCAGGCGGGTAGCCGCAAAATTCCAGAGCGTGGTCCATCGCCGCGGCCAGATCGGGCACGCTATCGACCAGCGTGCCGTCCAGATCGAACAGCAGTGCCTGCAACGGTGCCTCGCCCAACAGCGTTTGCAGACGCATCATACGCTGGCCAGTTCGCTGCGCATGTTGTCGATCACCGCGGTGTAGTCATCGGCGTTGAAAATTGCCGAACCCGCAACAAAGGTGTCGGCACCGGCCGCCGCGATTTCAGCAATATTCTTGGCGGAAATCCCGCCGTCCACTTCCAGACGGATGTCGTAGCCGCTGGCATCGATCATGGCGCGAACTTCACGCACTTTATCGATAGTTGAAGGAATAAACTTCTGTCCGCCAAAGCCGGGATTTACCGACATCAGCAGTACCATGTCGAGTTTGTCCATCACGTATTTCAGTACGTCAGGGCCAACGGCAGGATTCAGTACCAATCCGGCCTTACAGCCCGCATCGCGGATCATCTGCAGAGAGCGGTCTACGTGAATAGAGGCATCCGGGTGGAAGGTGATAATACTGGCACCGGCTTCGGCAAAGTCACCGATCAGGCGATCGACGGGCGACACCATCAAGTGCACATCAATGGGCGCTTTCACCCCGTGATTGCGCAGCGCCTTACACACCATCGGGCCGATGGTGAGATTGGGCACATAATGGTTGTCCATTACATCGAAGTGAACAATATCCGCACCGGCTTCCAGCACGGTGTCCACTTCCTCGCCCAGGCGGGCAAAGTCGGCAGAGAGAATTGAGGGGGCTATCCAGTAGTCGGCCATGGTCGATCCCGTATGCAGTGTCGCGGCAGAAAAGAGTGCGTAGTTTACGCAGAGCGCAGCTCGGCATCCAGCGCAGCGAGGCGTTCCGGCGTTCCGATATCCCACCATTGACCGCGATGAAGACGGCCGCTCAACTGCGATCGAGCCATTAAGGCCTGCATCAGAGGTTTCAGAGGGCGGCGCCCTGGCGCCAGTCCCGCAAAGCATGCCGGCTGCCAGACACTCACCCCGGCAAAGGTGTAGCGCGGCTCGCCCTGTTCACGAAGCAGGCCGTCGTCGCCCAGTGCAAAGTCACCAGCGGGGTTGTGTGCGGGGTTGTCCACCATCAGCAGCTCTGCACCGGCTGGCCGAATCGCCCGCAGAGGCGCAAAGTCGATATCGCTCCACACGTCACCGTTAAGGAGGAGGAAGGGCACGTCGCCCAGCAGAGGTAACGCCCGCACAATGCCACCGGCAGTTTCCAGCGGCTGTTCCTCCACCGAATGCGTGATCTGCAAACCGTAGCGCGTGCCATCGCCGAGGTAATCCACAATCTGCTCAGACAGCCAGGCACTGTTGACCACCACCTCGTTAAACCCCGCAACGGCGAGCTTCTCCAGGTGATAATCGATCAAGGGTTTCCCCGCGGCGCGCAGCAGTGGCTTGGGGGTGGTCTCGGTCAGCGGGCGCATGCGCTCGCCAAACCCGGCGGCGAGGATCATTGCCCTCACAGGCGCAGTTCCCGATACCAGGGCTGCGCCGCCGCCAGCGGCAACAGCCGTGTTTCAAACCAGCGCACAAATTCATCAAATTCGGGATACTGCCGCGCGACCGACAGGGTATAGGCAATGACTAATGGCAGATCGTCGAGGTAGGCCGATTTGCCGTCACGCAATTTAAGACGGGCAAAAATTCCCAGCACTTTGATGTGCCTTTGCAGCCCCATCCAATCCACATCGCGGGCAAACTCGGCGGCATCCGGCATCGACTGCCCGGCCGTCAGTGCCTGCTGGCGATAGGCCTCAATCCACTCGCTGACACGGGTGGCAGGCCAGTGGATATAACAGTCGCGCAGCAGTGACACGAGGTCGTAACTGACCGGGCCGCGCACGGCATCCTGAAAGTCGATCAGTCCCAGTTCGTCATTCTCCAGCAGCATGATATTGCGACTGTGGAAATCCCGGTGCACAAAGCCCTGCGGCTGGGACATCGCCCGCTTGGCGAGCGCATCAAACAGTCGGGCCAGCATCTGCCACTCCTCATCGCTGAGGGTATAGCCCAATAGCTGCTGTACGAACCAGTGGGGAAAGAGCGCCATCTCCTCCAACAGCCGCTCGCGGTCGTAATCGGGAAGATCGCCATCTTGTAAGGGCATAGCCTGCATTTTCAGCAGGCTATCGAAGGCCTGACGATAATAGCGATCGGCCGCGTCAAGATCAGACAGCGCCGGGCGCAACAGCGCATCGCCAAAGTCTTCCTGCAACATGAACCCCTGCTGTAAATCCCAGCCCAGCAGACCGGGAACCCGCAAATCGGCGGCCATCATCCGCTGCTGAACAGCAATAAAGGCAGGGTTGTTCTCTTTATCCGGCGGCGCGTAGACCGCAATAAAGGCCTCACCACTGTCCAGCGTCAGGCGATAGTAGCGGCGAAAACTGGCATCACCAGAGACCACCGACAAGGTCGCGGGAGTGGTTTCTGGCAGCCCCAATTGAAGCAGGCCCCAGCGCGTCAAGTCACGGGTCAGTGTCGGATTTTCAGCAGTCATGGAAGGCAGGAAATCGGTCAATCTCAACGGGAAACGGGCATCCTAGCAGAGAATGCTTTATTATGCGCCTTCGCTAATTCAGGCCAATCGCCACACGTAATTAAGCCATTATCGAATGACTGCGTTTCGCCCATTTTTCACACTGCTGCTGTGCGGCTGCAGTGCCGCCAGCCTGGCGCAGACTGCGCCCGTGGAGCAGTGCGGCCCGATCAGTGGCCAAGCGATGCAATTCGATATGTCGCGACTCCCCGCCTACTACCAGCACTGGAACTGGGTACCCCTGGACAAACTGCCGGAAAGCGCCCGCTGCGAACTGTCGCCGGGGTGTGCCGGACGCTTTGTCGAGCCGCCCAGAGACTGGAGTGGATCAGACCAAGACCCGGCCACAGCCCCGCTGGTCGTATCCGCTGACACGATCGAATCGGTCGGCGACAGCGCGACGATGCAGGGCGGCGTAGAACTTCGCAAGGGTAGTCTCAGTCTCGACGCCGGTTACGCGCGCTACCGACGCAGCGACGGCAGCGTCATGCTGCGCGATGCCGTGGTCCTGCGTCAGCCCGGTTTTATGCTGCGAGGCCAGTCGGCCACCCTCGACACGAATGCCGGATTGGGCGAACTGACAGAAGCGGAAATTCTCAGCTATCAAACCGGTGCCCGTGGCAGCGCCGGACGCATGGCGCGCCCGGCCTTCGGCCGCTTTGAACTGGAAAAAGCCAGCTACACCCAATGTACGCCCGATAAGGAAACCTGGTCGCTGCACGCAGACAGCATTGAGCTGGACTACGAAACCGGCCGCGGCATCGCGCGCGGCACCAGTGTTCGTATCTATGATGTGCCGGTCTTTTACACACCGTATTTGAACTTCCCGGTCGATGATCGCCGCACCACCGGATTCCTGTTTCCCACCGTGGGCCTGGCCGACAACAGCCTCGACATCTCGGTGCCCTACTACATTAATCTGGCACCCAATTACGACCTGACCGTGGTTCCGCGCTATATCGAAGCCCGCGGCGAAGCCCTCGGCGGCGAATTCCGCTACCTCAACAAGTACTCAGAGTGGGCCATCAACGGCAGCTACCTGCCCAACGACCAGCGCGAAGATATCGACCGCTGGCTGCTGGGCATCGCCGAAGAAGGCTACATGGGCGATAACTGGAGCACAGAGGTCGACTACACGCGGGTCAGCGACAATGATTATTTCTCAGACCTCGGGCTGGCGAACCTCAGCGTAAAACGCAGCACCCACCTGAACCAACAGGCCAAACTGGGCTACCTCTCTGACAACTGGAGCGGCCGCCTGGAAGTGCAGCGCTACCAGACCATCGCCACGGTCGACGACCCCTATCAGAAGCTGCCCCAGCTCGCGCTGAGTTATCAGTCACCAGCTCGCAATTTCCAGCTCGAACCGTCCATGGAAGTCGAGTACACCCGCTTCGACCACCGCGACGCCATTCAGAATGGCGGCACCCAGGTTACCGGGCAGCGTTTTTATGGCGCAGCGGGCCTGAGCCTGCCGATGCGCTGGCGCTGGGGCTTTGTAGAACCCACGGTGAAGAGCCGTTATGTCGGCTACTCGCTGGACAAGGCCGACACTGTCGGCCTGGATAACAACCCCAGTGCGGCCTCCAACCAGTTCAGCCTCGATGCCGGTCTCTTCTTTGAGCGACCGCTGGAGCTGGGCGACAGCAGCCTGACCCAGACCCTGGAGCCGCGCATTTACTACCGCAATGCCGAATATGCGAATCAGAGCGATCACCCGGACTTCGACAGCGCGGCGCTGACCTTTTCATACCAGCAACTGTTCCGCGATACCCGCTTCACCGGCCGCGATCGTCTCGGCGATGCCGACCAGCTTGCGGTGGGTGTCAGCAGCCGTTTTATCGATAACGAAATCGGCCGGGAATTTCTCAGCGTGAGCGTCGGTCAGCTCTATTACTTCGACGATGGGCGCGTACAGCTGCCCGGCGACCCGGTGCGCAAAAGCAGTAATTCAGACGTTGCCAGCCAGCTTCGCTGGTCACCCAATCGCTACCACAGCGTCGATGCCGACCTGCTCTACGACGCGCGCCAGGGAAAACTGAATCAGACCAATCTGCGCTACCACATTGAAACCGAGAACGGCAGCATGATTAATCTCGGCTACAGTATCCGGCGCGAGGGTAACGAATACGGCGGCCTCGACAATGATGTTCGCCAGGTGGATGCCTCAGCGGTGATTCCGCTGAACAACCAGTGGAAACTCTTTGCCAAAACCCAGTACGACTTTGAGGACAACCGTCCGCTGGAGAATCTGGTTGGCGTGGAATACGAGAACTGCTGTTGGCTGACGCGCTTTGTCTACCAGCAGGCACTGGAACCCGAGAACGATAGCGCGTCTAATACCATTGACACCCGAACCAACTCCGCCTACCTCGTGGAGTTCCAACTCAAGGGGCTGGGCGGCCTGGGCACGGCCGTTACCAGCGTACTGCAAGAAAGCATTTTTGGTTATCAAACAAATGAATAAACGTCAGACAACACTCCTCGCCGCTCTGTTTGCCCTGTGCCTCAGCACAGTTGCACGAGCCGAAACCCAGTGGCTGGACCGCATCGTCGCCATTGTTGACGACAATGTCATTCTAGCCAGCGAAGTGAATGACCGCGTTGCCACCATCGAGCAAAACATTGCCCGCGCCGGTCAGCAGTCACCGCCGCAGGAACAGCTTCGCAAGGAAGTGCTCGACATGCTGATTCTGGAGAACATCCAGTTACAGATGGCCGACCGTGTCGGTCTGCGGATTGACGACGAACAGCTCAATCAGGCCGTTGGCCGTGTTGCTGCGCAAAACAAGATGACACTGCCGCAGTTCCGCCAGGCACTGATCGACAGCGGCGCCTCCTACAATGAGGTCCGCGAGCAAATCCGCCGTGAAATGCTGTTACAACGTGTGCAGATGGGCAATGTGAACCAGCGCATTCAAATCTCCGATCAGGAGGTCAACAACTACCTCGATTCGGAAGAAGGCCGCGCCCGCACCTCGCCGGAATACCGCCTCGCTCACCTGCTGGTGCCGGTCGATTCGGATGCCAGCGACAGCCAGCGCGACGCAGCGCTGCAACGCGCCAAGCAACTGGCAAACCGCCTGCGCAGCGGCAGCGACTACCAATCCCTGGCACAGGGCGGCATCAAGGCCAACGATCTGGGCTGGCGCAAGGAAACCGATCTGCCCTCACTGTTTGCCAATGTGGCACCCGGCATGAGCGACGGCCAGGTCTCGGAGCCACTGAAAAGCGCCTCGGGTTATCACGTGATTCAACTACTGGAGAGCCGCGGCCTGAACGAAACCATCGCCCAGACCCGCGCTCGCCACATCCTGCTCAAGCCCTCGGCAATCCGCGATGACGCCGAAACCCGCGCGCTGGCTGCCAAGTTGCGCCAGCAAATCATCGACGGTGAGTCCTTCCGCGACCTCGCCAAGGAATATTCCGAGGACATCGGCTCGGCGCAAGAAGGCGGCGACCTGGGCTGGACCTCACCCGGCCAACTGGTGCCAGAATTCCAGGAAGCGATGGACAACGCCAAGATCGGCGAAGTCACGCGTCCGATACAAAGCCAGTACGGCTGGCACATCATTCAGGTGGAAGACCGCCGCCAGCAAAACGTCAGCGGCGAACTTCGCAAACGTATGGCCCGCAACGTACTTCACGAGCGTAAATACCAGGACGAGCTGGACATCTGGCTGCGTAAAATCCGTTCGGAAGCCTACGTTGACATCAAGAACTGATGCTGCCGAAGATCGCCATCACTCCCGGTGAACCTGCCGGGGTAGGCCCGGAGCTGTTGCTGCGCATCGCGCAGCAAGACTGGCCGGCGATGCTGGTCGCTTACGCCGATCCGGCGCTGCTGCAACAACGCGCCGAGGCGCTGAACATCCCGATTGAACTGCTTGAAGTGAGCGACGACAGCCCCGCTCAAGCCCACCGGCCGGGGCAGCTATTTGTCCGCGCGGTTTCCCTCGACAGCCCGGCAAAAAGCGGGCAGCTTGACGTGCGCAACGCGCCCTATGTGGTCGAATGCCTGCGCACCGCGACCGACGCCTGTCGACGCGATGACTGCCAGGCATTGATGACCGGCCCGGTACAAAAATCCATTATCAATGACGCCGGCATTCCCTTCTCCGGCCATACGGAATACCTGGCTGAGCGCTGCGGTGTCGACAAAGTGGTTATGATGCTGGCCAGCGACGCCATGCGCGTGGCACTGGTGACCACCCACCTTCCTCTGAGCGCCGTGCCCGACGCCATCACCGACACCGAGCTGACGCGCACGCTGGAGATTCTCCATCACGACCTGCGCCACCAGTTTGGCTGTAATGAGCCGCGGATTATGGTGCTCGGCCTCAACCCTCACGCCGGAGAAGGTGGCCACATGGGACGGGAAGAAATCGAGGTAATTGAACCTGTGCTCGCCCGCTTCCGCCAGCAAGGCTGGAAACTCACCGCCCCGATGCCCGCCGATACGGCCTTCTCTCCCCGCCACCTCCAGCAGTGTGACGCCGTACTGGCGATGTACCACGATCAGGGTCTGCCGGTGCTCAAGTACCAGAGCTTTGGCCAGGCGGTAAACATCACGCTGGGCCTGCCCATCATCCGCACTTCCGTCGATCATGGCACTGCGCTGGATCTGGCGGGCAGCGGCAACGCCGACCCCGGCAGCATGGCGACCGCCCTGCACTATGCCATCGATATGGCCCAGAACGCCTACAGCGACACCACACTATGACAGCACACCGCGCCCGCAAACGCTTCGGTCAGAACTTTCTTCACGACCGGGGCATCATTCAAAGTATTGTTCGCGCTGTGTCGCCCCGCGCCGACCAGCGCCTGCTGGAAATCGGCCCCGGTCAGGGCGCGATTACTGCCGAGCTGCTCGCCAGCGGCTGCCGCTTGGATGTGATTGAGCTGGACCGCGACCTGCTGCCCATTCTGGATGACAAATTCGGTGCACTGGAGAATTTCCATCTGCACGAAGGCGACGCGCTCAAGTTTGATATTGCCGGGCTGGCAGGCGACAACGCGCTGCGCGTTGTCGGCAACCTGCCTTATAACATTTCAACTCCGCTGATTTTCCATCTGCTGTCGGCGCAATCCTGTATTCAGGACATGCACTTCATGCTGCAGAAAGAGGTGGTGGATCGCCTTGCCGCCCAGCCGGGCAGCAAGGCCTATGGTCGACTGGGAATCATGGCCCAGTATTACTGTCAGGTGGAATCGCTGTTTGACGTTCCCCCGGAATGCTTCTCACCGCG
Organism: Spongiibacter sp.; assembly: GCF_984394615.1. Taxonomy (NCBI): domain Bacteria; kingdom Pseudomonadati; phylum Pseudomonadota; class Gammaproteobacteria; order Cellvibrionales; family Spongiibacteraceae; genus Spongiibacter; species Spongiibacter sp. The sequence goes on from NZ_CFHTQA010000020.1 coordinate 48,156, forward strand.
CCCCAAAGTGATGTCGGCAATCGTCCGCCTTACCCCGCATCGCGAGCTGCCGATTGTTGCCGACAACGTGGACACCCTCCAGCGAGTGCTGCGTGAAGCCTTCAATCAGCGCCGCAAGACCCTGCGCAACAACCTGAAGAACCTGCTCAGCGGCGAGCAGATTGAGACACTGGGCATTGATCCCGGCATTCGTCCGGAACAGCTCGGTCTTACAGAATTTGTTACCATAGCCAATTTCCTCGAGCGCCAGGCGCGCTGAACCCGGGTATTCATGAGCCACACCGAAAACGTTGAAATTCAAGTCGACACGCAGTTTCTGCCGGAACAATCCAGCCCCGAGGAATCGCGTTTCGCCTTTGCCTATACCATCACCATTCTCAATCACGGCGACGAGGCTGTTCGCCTGCTGAACCGCCACTGGATTATCACCGATGGCGACAATCAGGTGCAGGAGGTTCAGGGCGAGGGCGTGATCGGCAAGCAACCGCTGATTGAACCCGGTGAATCGTTCACCTACACCTCGGGCGCCGTTATCGACACCGCTGTCGGCACCATGGAAGGCAGCTACGAAATGATCAGCGCCTCCGGGCGCCCATTTATTGCGCCCATCGGCGTGTTCTCGCTGGCCCAGCGCTCCGCGCTGCACTGAGCAGAAACATGAGCCGCTACGCTGTTGGCGATTTACAAGGCTGCCTCAAGCCCTTGCGCTGCTTGCTTGATGCGGTCAATTTCGATCCTTCGGCGGATCAGCTCTGGCTGGTTGGCGACCTGATCAACCGCGGCCCTGATTCCCTGGATACCCTGCGCTACCTCTACAGCATTCGCGACAGCCTGCGCATCACCCTGGGCAACCACGACCTGCACTGTCTCGCCCTTGCCCAGGGCTATACCGATCGGGGACGCCATCCCACATTGGACGCGCTGCTCAACGCCCCCGAGCTGCCCGAGCTGATGCACTGGCTGCAACAGCAAGCCCTGGTGCTACGCTCGGAGGACGGGCGCTACCTGATGAGCCACGCAGGCATTCCGCCGATCTGGAGCAGCGAGCAGGCACTGGCGCTGAGCGCCGAGCTGGAATCGGTACTGCAAGGCCCGCAAAGCGAAACCTTCTTTAAGAACATGTACGGCAATGAGCCTCTGCGCTGGCGGGATGACCTGGAAGGCGCAGAGCGCTGGCGCTGCATCACCAATTACTTTACCCGCATGCGCCTGTGTCGCGCCGATGGCGAGTTGGAACTGAAATTCAAAGGGGCCGTCCGCGACATTCCCGAGGGCTACCAGCCCTGGTTTCGCTGGCCAACCGCCCCCCGGCAGGAAACACTGCTTTTCGGCCACTGGGCTGCACTGGAAGGCAAAACTGGCAGAAGCGACGTGATCGGCCTGGACAGCGGCTGCGTCTGGGGACGCCATATGACACTGCTGGATATGGATAGCGGTGAACTGCATCGCTGCGATTGCCACTAGGCCTTCCCCCACCTCACAGAATCGTTGATTATTCGCCCATGGACATTTATCTGGTCGGCGGCGCGGTCCGCGACGAACTCTTAAACTACCCCTTCCACGAGCGTGACTGGCTGGTGGTGGGCGCCACGCCCGAGGAACTGACTGATCTCGGCTACGAGCAGGTCGGCAAGGACTTTCCGGTTTTCCTTCACCCGAAAACCAAAGAAGAATACGCCCTCGCACGACGCGAGCGAAAAACGGCGGCGGGCTACCACGGTTTTGTCTGCGACTTTGGCCCTGAAGTGAGCGTTGAAGACGATCTGCGACGCCGCGACCTGACCATTAACGCCATGGCAAAGGCCGACGACGGCTCGCTGATCGACCCCTTTGGTGGCCAGCAAGACCTTGAACAGCGACTGCTGCGCCACGTCTCCCCGGCATTTGCCGAAGACCCGCTGCGTATATTCAGGGTTGCCCGCTTCGCCGCCCGCTACGCCCATCTCGGCTTCCACATTGCCGACGACACCCTACTGCTGATGCGGCAGATGAGCACCGCCCGCGAACTGGGCGCACTCAGTCCCGAGCGCATTATGGTCGAGATCAACAAGGCCCTCAGCGAACGCCAGCCCAGTGCCTTTTTCGAGAGTCTGCTGGCCTGCAGCGCACTGAATACCTTATCCCCAGCCTGGGCCGACAGCTTGAACGCCGCGCTGCTTCAGGCGCTGAATAAAACGGGACTCGATGTCGACCAGCGCTTTGCCCTGAGCTGCAGCGCAATGTCTGGTGAAGACGTTGAGGCGCTCTGCACCCGGCTTCGCACCAGCAAACTGGCCACGCTGCTGGCTCGCCATGCCGCCAGCGCCCTGCCGCTGACAAAGGCTCTGCCAGCCGATGCGACGCTGTCACAACTGGAAGCACTGGATTACCTGCGACGACCGGAGATACTCGATAAGCTGTGCGGCATTGCAGCCGCGCTGGGTGAAGACAGTGAGCAGCTCCAACAACTCAAACGCGCCGCAGCGGCACTCGGTCGTATCGACGCAAAGCAGTTGATGGAGGAAGGATTGCGCGGCCCCGCACTGGGCAAGGCCTTACGTGAGCACCGCCTGCAAACACTGACGATGCTGCTGGAAAAACGCTGAAATCAGCCGGCGCTGCCGCGTTCGATAATAATGCCGACTTCGTCCGCGTAATGCAGGGCGTTCGGTTTGGCCAGACGCAAACGCAGCCAAGGCACACCAAACTCATCGCGAATCAGGGCCGCACAGCGCTCGGCCAGGGTCTCCACCAGCAGAAATTCGCTCTGACGGATAAAGTCACACAGGCGCTCACTGATGGCCTGGTAATTCAGCGTCAGGGAAATGTCTTCGGCAGCCGCCGCCGCCCGAACGTCATAGCCCATTTCCAAGTCGATAAGTACCGTTTGGCGGTGGAGACGTTCGTAATCGTGAGTACCAATAATGGTATCGACGCGTAAACCGCGTACAAAGACTTTATCCATGATTCAGTTTCCCAGACCGGGCAGCTCGTTCATCGGCCAGCGAGGACGCACCTGCACCGACAGCGCCTCCGCTTGCCCAGCCAGCAGACGGCAAGCACCTGCGTAGGCAATCATTGCACCGTTGTCGGTGCAGTAGGCAGGGCGCGGATAATACACTTGGGCACCGATCTTCGCCAGTTTCGCTTCCAGCCGCTCACGCAACAAGGTATTGGCACTCACACCACCGGCAATCACCAGTCGCGACAGCCCTTCCTGCTTCAGCGCACGCAGACACTTGATGGTCAGGGTATCCACCACGGCGTCCTGGAACGCGGCCGCGATATCGTTGCGATCCGTTTCGCTCAACACGCCGCCAGCACGGCAGTCATTCACGGTATTCAGCGTGAAGGTTTTCAGTCCACTGAAGCTGAAGTCCAGACCGGGGCGATTAACCATCGGCCGGGGAAAATCAAAACGCCTGTTGTCACCCAGCGCGGCCACCTTCGCGAGTTGCGGTCCACCCGGATATGGCAGGCCCAGCATTTTCGCCGCTTTATCGAAGGCCTCCCCCGCCGCATCGTCCAGCGACTCGCCCAGCAATTGATAATGACCAATGCCGTCGACGCGGACCAACTGCGTATGCCCGCCGGACACCAGCAAGGCAATAAAGGGGAACTCGGGGGGATTCGCTTCCAGCATGGGCGCCAACAAATGGCCTTCCATATGGTGAACAGCCAGCGCGGGCACGCCCCAGGCGTACGCCATCGCACGCCCGGCACAGGCACCCACCATCAGCGCGCCCGCCAGACCGGGGCCAGCAGTATAGGCCACGGCATCGAGGTCGCCGCCGTTCATTCCGGCCTTATCGAGTACTTCGCGAATCAGCGGCAACAACTTGCGAACATGATCGCGGGAGGCCAGTTCCGGCACCACGCCGCCAAACTCCGCATGCAGGGCAATCTGGCTGTACAGCGCATCGGCCAGCAGCCCCTGCTCGCTGTCGTAGATTGCCACGCCTGTCTCGTCGCAGGAGCTTTCGAGTCCAAGTACCCGCAAAATCGGCCCTTCCGCACTGTTACTGAGCGCGCATCATACTGATTTCCCCCTGACGGCACCAGATAAGCCGCTTTTTACTTTGCATTTTCACAATACAGCGTTTAGAATTCTGCGCCCTTAGAGAGCCACGTTTGTATCGGTGGCAAAAGAATCGATTGCTAACTTTTATCAGCACAGGTTTAACGAATGCCTTCAGTTAAGATCAAAGAAAACGAGCCCTTTGATATCGCTCTGCGCCGTTTCAAGCGCTCTTGCGAAAAAGCCGGCGTCCTTGCCGAAGTTCGTCGTCGCGAGTTTTACGAGAAGCCGACGTCAGTTCGCAAGCGTCAAGCGGCGGCAGCTGTTAAGCGTCACGCGAAAAAAGTTTCCCGCGAAATGAAAAAGCAGCAGCGTCTCTACTAAGAGCGCCTGCCGGCAGCCACCATCGCGCTGCCATCTGCACAGCTATTTGCGAAAGATGGGCGACCCCAGTGGTCGCCCGTTTTTGTGTCTGAAAAACACATCTCCAGCAGGGAAATGCCGATGAGCCAGCCAACACTGAAACAATCGCTGAACGACGCTATGAAAGCGGCCATGCGCGCCCGCGAGAAAGAGCGCCTGGGCGCCATTCGCCTGATTCAGGCCGAGGTTAAGCGCATTGAAGTGGACGAGCGCATTGAAGTGGACGACGCCCGCCTGCTGACCATCCTCGACAAAATGTGCAAGCAGCGCCGCGACTCCATTACCCAGTATGAAGAGGCGGGACGCGAAGAGCTGGCCGCGCAAGAGCGCGCCGAAATGGCCGTTATCCAAGAGTTCATGCCCACACCGCTGAGCGATGAAGAGCTGGACGCGCTGATAGAGAAAGCCATCGCCGACAGCGGCGCCGACTCCATGAAAGACATGGGCAAGGTGGTTGGCCTGATCAAGCCTGCCGCCCAGGGCCGCGCCGACATGGCAGCCGTAAGTCGCAAAATTAAAGAGCGACTGGCCCAGTAAACCGGCTGGGCTGGTCGGCACCCCTCCAGCCTTGCTAATCTGAAGCTCCCGTTTCATCGGATCAGCGCCGTGGCCGCCAAAGGACGTATCCCCCAAGCCTTTATCGACGACCTGTTGTCGCGGGTGGATATTGTCGACGTCATTAACCGTCGCGTATCCCTGAAAAAGACCGGCCGCAACTACACTGCCCGCTGCCCGTTTCACGAAGAAAAAACCCCCTCGTTCAGCGTCAACCCGGACAAACAGTTCTACTATTGCTTCGGCTGCGGCGCGGCGGGTAACGCCATCGGCTTTATCATGGACTACGAACGGCAGGATTTCCCTGCCGCCATCGACAGTCTCGCTCACAGCGCCGGACTGGAAGTCCCCCGAGAAGAACTCAGCCCCCAGCAGGCGCAGAAACAACAGCGCCGCAAGACCGTCTACGACTTGATGGAGCAATTGGCCAGCTACTACCAGCGCCAGCTTCGCCAACATCCCGACGCCGAACGCGCGGTCGGCTACCTGAAGAAACGCGGCCTCAGCGGGCAGATCGCCCGAGACTTCGGCATCGGCTTCGCCCCACCCGGCTGGGACAACATCCTGCAAGGCTTCGGCGCCAATCCCGAAGGCCGACAGCAACTGCTCGACGCAGGCATGCTGGTTGAGAAAGAAGACAGCGACCGCCTCTACGACCGCTTCCGCGACCGCATCATGTTCCCCATCCACGATAACCGGGGACGGGTGGTGGCGTTTGGCGGGCGCGTACTCGGCGACGACAAGCCCAAATACCTCAACTCGCCGGAAACCGACATCTTTCACAAAGGCCGCGAACTGTATGGCCTGTACGAAGCCCGTCAACACAATCGCCAACTGGAGCGGGTCATTATTGTTGAGGGCTACATGGATGTCGTCGCACTGGCTCAACATGGCATTCGCTGCGCCGTCGCCACCCTCGGCACCGCCAGCAACAGCGACCACCTGCGCACAGCATTTCGCTACTGCAGCGAAATTGTCTTCTGCTTCGACGGCGACGAGGCCGGGCGCCGCGCCGCCCAACGCGCACTGGAAAACGCCCTGCCAACCATGGAAGACGGGCGCAGCATCCGTTTTCTCTTCCTCGATGAAGGTCAGGATCCCGACGACACCGTGCGGCGCATCGGCGGCCCCGGCTTCGAGGGACTGGTCGCCCGCTCCGCCAAACTCGAGAGCTACTTTTTCGACAGCTTCAACGACCAGCTTGACCCGGACACCATGGAAGGACGCGCCAAGCTCGCCAAGCTGGCAACACCGCTATTAATGCTGCTGCCCGACGGCGTCTACAAAGAGCTCATGTTTGACGAACTGGCCAAGCGCAGCGGCCTGAGTCGCCCGTCACTGGACAAGCTACGAGAAAACACCCCGCAGCCGGAACAGCAGGAAGAGCGCGCCGACAGCCCCGCGCCACGGCCAAAGAAACGCGACAGCGCCACGCTGCTGGAGCAACTGCCACGCGGAAAACGCGACCCCGGCCTGTTTGCTCTGGCAATGTTGCTTTACGCCCCCAGTGAGATTGTCGACGGTATCAGCGCGCTGCCGCCCAGCGACAACGACCCCGGCTTGCAGTTGCTGAGCGCCATTGTCGAACTGCTGCGCAAGCGACCGGAATCCTCAACCGCGATGCTGCTCGGACACTGGCACGGCCAGCCCGAGTACCCGCTGCTGACCGATGCCTTGAAGACCATCGAGTTGCTGGGCAGCAGTCTGGATGAAGCACTGGCACGCAGGGCTTTTTTCGACACCCTTGAGCACTTTGAGCGCCGCCAGAAGGACACCCACCTTCAACAGAGGCTGGCCGCATTGCGCGAACGCGAAGAAGTCGACAAAGCCGCTACGGGCAACTACGCTGAACTCAGCGATGACACCAAAGCCGAGCTGCGACACATCCAGCAGCTTTTGGCACACAAACACCGCAAGTAATGCCACTGATCCCGCCTGAACAAAGCAGGTTTTTACTGGTCGGAGACTGTGCATTTAGGGTACAATATGCGGCTATTTTTCACCTGCACCTACGAGTATTTTGCAAGCATGAATGACTCAACGCATCAATCGCGCCTCAAACAACTCATTGCCAAAGGCAAGGAGCAGGGATACCTGACCTACTCTGAGGTAAATGACCACCTTCCGGAGGACATTTCCGATCCGGATCAGGTCGAAGAAATTATCCAGATGATCAACGACATGGGCATTCAGGTATTTGAACATGCCCCTGACGAAGACACCCTGATCATGACCGGCGGCGACTCCTCCGACGACATCGCCGCCGCCGAAGCTGCCGCCGCCCTGGCTGCAGTGGAAACCGAAACCGGCCGCACCACTGACCCCGTGCGCATGTACATGCGCGAAATGGGCACCGTCGAACTGCTGACCCGTGAAGGCGAGATTGTCATCGCCAAGCGTATTGAGGAAGGCATTCGCGACATGATGGCCGCGCTGGCCTACTACCCCGGCATCGTGTCTGGCGTGTTGACCGAGTACAACAAAGTCGCCACTGAAGAGCGCCGTCTGGGCGATATTATCAGCGGCTACCTGGACCCCGCCGACGAAGTGCCCTCTCCGCAGGCGCAGGCTGCTGCTGCCGCTGAGTCCAGTGACGACGACGAAGAAACCACCTCCGGCCCCGATCCCGAGGAGGCAAAACAGCGCTTCTCGGCCCTGCAAAAGCAGAACGACAAAGTCGAGAAATGCATCGCCGATCACGGTCGCTACAGCAAGCAGACCGCCAAAGAGCTGGCCGCACTGGGCGAACTGTTCAAGTTCTTCAAACTGACCCCCGGCACCTTCGATCCGCTGATCGAAGAAGTCCGCACCACGCTCAGCTCCATCCGCGCGCTTGAGCGCGAGATTATGGTGATCTGCGTGAAGAACGTCGGCATGGACCGCAAAGAGTTCATCCGCAGCTTCCAGGGCAATGAAGCCAACGCCAGCTGGATCGACGAGCACATTGCCAAGTACCCGGCACTGGCCGACTACAAAGATGCCCTCGGCCGCATTCAGGCTCGCATCGCCGTCATTGAAGAACGTCAGGACCTGACGATTTCCGACATCAAGGAAATTAACCGCCGTATCTCCATCGGCGAAGCCCGCGCTCGTCGCGCCAAAAAGGAAATGGTCGAAGCCAACCTGCGCTTGGTAATTTCCATCGCCAAAAAGTACACCAACCGTGGCCTGCAGTTCCTCGACCTGATTCAGGAAGGCAACATCGGCCTGATGAAGGCTGTCGACAAGTTCGAGTATCGCCGCGGCTACAAATTCTCCACCTATGCCACCTGGTGGATTCGTCAGGCGATCACCCGCTCCATCGCCGACCAGGCACGTACCATTCGTATTCCGGTGCACATGATCGAAACGATCAACAAGCTGAACCGTATCTCTCGCCAGATGCTTCAGGAAATGGGTCGCGAGCCCACTCCGGAAGAACTGGGTGAGCGCATGGAAATGCCGGAAGACAAGGTTCGCAAAGTACTGAAAATCGCCAAAGAGCCGATCTCCATGGAAACCCCGATCGGCGACGATGAAGATTCGCATCTGGGTGATTTCATTGAGGACACCACCATTTCCTCGCCAGTTGACTCTGCAACAGGCGAAGGCCTGCGCGAAGCAACCAAGGAAGTGCTGGCTGGTCTGACCGCCCGCGAAGCCAAGGTGCTCCGTATGCGCTTCGGTATCGATATGAACACCGACCACACGCTGGAAGAAGTCGGCAAGCAGTTTGACGTTACCCGTGAGCGTATCCGTCAGATCGAAGCCAAGGCCCTGCGCAAGCTGCGTCACCCGACGCGCTCAGATCACCTGCGCAGCTTCCTCGACGAGTAATACAATCATGCGGCGACCCGCGCTGGTCGCCGCGCAGCCCTGAACGACTCCACACGGAATCAGAACAGTGCCCATGCGCAAACTGCTTATATTCAGTCTTTTTATTGCCTTGATGGCCGGTTGCAGCTCGACCCCTGAAGAACCCGTGCCCGTCGTCAACGAACAAGCTGAGCGCGAGCAGGAACTGAACGAACAACTGCAGACCGCCATCGGCTTTGCCAACAAAGGCCATTATTACGTTGCAGAAGACCAGCTTAAGGTCATTGCCAACGAGCCTCGCAACAAAACCAGCCTTCGCCAGCAGGCATTGACGCAACTGACCCTGCTCTATCTGAACAAAGACAATCCCCGAGCGAACACCGCGCGCGCCACCCGCAGTCTCGACCAACTCAATGTGCTGAACAATGGCCGCTCCGGCGACAACACCGCGATTTTTACCGCGCTGGGCTATGCGCTGGAAGCACGTATCAGCTTGGAAGAAGCCCAGCGCAAAGTAGAAGAATCGGCCCGCACCCAGCAGGTTCTAATGCAGGAAATTAACGCACTGCAGATCGCGCTGGATAAGCTGCGCCAGCTCTCGCTGCAATAAGCCCATCACTCGGGGCGATCGCCTCCCGCCCGGCGCAGATACAGCGCCAACTGCTGCTCCAGCACACTGGCATCGGCCTCGGTGCGAGCAAGCATCACTGGCACGGCGCGCCACTGGCTGGCACGCAGCCCGGCCAGAAATTCGCCAACCTGACGGTCATCACTGTGCGGCCCTATCACAATCAACTGCCACGCGTGCTCGGCCAGTAGCTTCCGGGCCTCGCCCACCGTACTCGTGCGAAACAACTGCCAATACTCGGAACCGGGTAAACGCGCGATGACATTGGCCAGCGCATCCCCTTCTTCCAGTAACAGCAGATTGCCCACCGCCCCGGCGGGAATCAGCTCCCGCACGGCAGCGGCTAACTCCTCGCGCTCCACCGGCTTCACCAGGTATTCGTTGGCGCCCAGCAGCAGCCCCAAATCCCGCTCATTCAGCATGGACTGCATCAGCACCGGCACATTGCTCAGCCCCGGCTCCCGACGCAGAATATGCAGCACTTGCCAGCCGTCCATAATCGGCATCATTACATCGAGAATAATCAGATCGGGGCGCTGCTCGCGCGCCAGATCCAAACCCTCTGGCCCAGTGCTGGCCGTACGCACCCGGTAGCCCTCTCGCTGCAAGCTGCGGCGGGCAATTTCCAACGCATTCGCGTCGTCATCAATCACCAGCACATCGCCACGCGCAGTGTCGGCATCCTGACTGCGCAGCGCGACCGAGGTTTCACCGTTCACCGGCAGCCGCAACAGAAACCGACTGCCTTTCCCGGCCTCGCTTTCGGCGCTGAGCGTACCGCCCAGCAGCTCTGAAAACTTCTTGGAGATCGTCAGCCCCAGTCCAGAGCCGCCAAACTGCTTGGTCGTCGACAGATCTGCCTGCACAAATGCATCGAAGACATTCTCAAGTTGTTCGTCACTCATGCCGATACCGGTGTCCGACACTTCGATATTCAGGGTATTGTTTTCGCCGCTCGCTTCCTCCCAGACTTTCAGCGAGATATCACCCTCTCGGGTAAATTTGGCGGCATTGCTCAGCAGATTCAGCAGCACCTGCCGCAGCCGGGTCACATCGGTGCGCACATAATTACTGCTGAACTGGTAATCGCAATGCAGGCGGTTGCGGTTTTTTTCCATCAGTGGCGCCGCCGTCACCTCGACGTCGCGCAGCACCGAATCCAGCTCCACACTTTCCCAGAACACGGCCATGCGCCCGGACTCGATTTTGGAAATATCCAGCACGTCATTAATCAGCGTCAGCAAATGCTTGCCTGCCAACTGCACCTTTTCCAGGTCTGGCTGCAAGTCGCCGGCGGGCAGCGCAGGGTCGTCCTCAATCTCCTCAAGCAGCATTTCGGAGTAGCCAATAATCGCGTTCATCGGCGTGCGCAGCTCATGGCTCATATTTGCCAGAAAGCCACTCTTGGCCTGATTGGCGGCATCCGCCCGGCGACTGGCTTCACGCACACGACTCATAGCACTGCGCAGATTGGCCGCCATCTCATTAAAGGACTTCGCCAACTGCCCGAATTCATCGTGCCCCATATCGGCAATGCTGTAATCAAAATTGCCACTGCCCCATTCCGCCGTGCCCTTTTGTAACTGGCGGATGGAACGACGGGTATAGCGGGTAATGTAGTAACCGAGCACAAAGGTGGTAATCAGCGCCAGCAGGAATACCCCCAGCGCCACCTTGTTGGTCAGGCTGACGATGTCTTTGAGGCGGGCATTAATTTCATCCGAGCGAATCAACAGTGCCAGCTCATTGTCGCTCAAGGTCGCACTGAGCTGCTGGTATTCCGTCGTGGCGATCAGCAGCGCTTCAGCGGCGTCATCCGACGACACCAACCGCTTTTCCGTCGCCAGCAAAAATCGCTGCCAGGCATCCAGCAATGTCTCGGTCACCAGCGGACGATAACTGTCCGGCTCCATGTATTCACGCAACTCGCGATTAAGCGTGTCCTGCAGTTCACGCAGTCGCTCAATGGCCGCCAGCAGCTCTCCCCGCTCATTCTCGTTCAGCTGCTTATTCGCCGCCGAGGCATTGAGGGCTTCCACCACTCGCATTTTGCGCTGAATACCATATAGCTGCTGACTGAAGGCGTTCATGTCCGACTGCGTACTGATCACATTCTGTAACAACCAGACATTGCGGCGGCGGGTATCATTGCCCCACACCTGCACCAGCACACTGCCCAGCGAGAGCAGCAGAATAGTGACAAAAGACAGGGTTAAACGGCGGGTAAAACTCATGAAGGCTCAGCCAGCAGTGCGTTCATTTTGCTCAACAGACGCGGCAGGTCCACAGGCTTGGTGTCGTAATCGTCACAGCCCGCCTCCATCGCCCGCAGCCGGTCGTCGGCCATGGCGTGGGCAGTCAGCGCAATAATGGGAATGCGGCGCAGCGAGTCATCAGCCTTCATTTCCCGCGCCACCTGCCAACCGTCCTTTACCGGCAGACTCATATCCAACAGCAGGATATCCGGCGATTCACGGCGACTCATATCAATCCCCTGCTGACCATCGACGGCCAGCAGCACCTCATAACCGCGACGCTGCAGACGACGGCTGAGCATATCGCGGTTCATTTCATTGTCTTCAACCAAAAGCACGGTC